>CANOBT010000071.1 GCA_947564305.1 uncultured Lachnospiraceae bacterium
AAATAAGGTGGCAGAGCCTTTGGTACAAAAGCTGAAATCGCTTGTTAAAACGGCTTTAATCAGATGTTTTGAGGCATATGACAGCTATTATCGGCTGAATATCACAAACAGCAATCTTCGCCGTGAAAATGAGAGATTAGCAAAAAACAATGAGAAACTGGAGGGAGAGAATGAAAACCTTCGTGCTGAAAACAAAAATTATAAGCTGCTCCGAAAGGCATTCGGGAGTAAGCAGGTGGACAGTTTTTTAGAACAGGCGAGGGCAGTACAGCGGTCGAAACAGCGTGGGAAACACTTTAGAAATAATCAAGAGGAAAGGTAGGAGACATTATGGAAAACAGGATTTATGATGAAAAAAACGGTCTTTGGTATGCAAAACAAGGCGACTATTATCTCCCAGAGCTTGCATTACCTCCCGAAGAAGAAAAGCCAATCGGGATATGGGGGCAAAGGCATTTGCAGTATCTCAAAGAGTATAAGCAGTTTGTTTATCTTAATCTGCTGACAAGCGGCAGGCTGAACGAATACCTTGCAAGTGTGGATGAACAGGCTGACGACATGTTTTTTCGGTTGGTAAAAGAATATGCCGACAGGAAGGAAGTGACGGAACAGTTAAAGGAAGAAAATCAGCTTGAATGGGTCGGGAAAATGAATAATATTCGGGCGTGTGTAAGGGAGGGTGCGAACAGTGAAATAATTTTCACATAAAGTATGTGGCAAGGAGAAATCCTTGTCACTAATTTTTAACAGGCACTTGAAAACCACTAGAAAATAAAGCATAATAGTCTAAAAGGGGACTAAAAAACAATGAAAGAATTGGACAGACCACAAAATTTAAAGCGATTTTATTTAGATTGGCAAAAACTTAACCATATTTATGAAGAATATGCAAAACAGCATGGATTAACCTATATATCATTGTTTACTTTGCAGCTAATTGACGATGGCACGACACAAAAGGAGTTGTGTGATACACTATATTTTCCTAAACAGACAGTAAATAAGGTTATCCAATCCTTTGAGAAAAAAGGGTACATTGAGTTGGCGGATAATATACAGGATAGACGTTCACGGTCAATTATGCTCACTGAGAAAGGGCGGGAGTTTCAAAATAGAGTAATATCAGCCATAGAAAATGCAGAACTCTCCGCTTTTGCTTCTTTGTCGGATAATGAGCAGGAAACGATTGCAGACCTTTGGGAAACCTATATAACACATTGCATAGAAAAAATTAAAGCGGGAATTTATGATGAATAAAGTATGGCTAATTACAGGCGCAGCAAGAGGCATGGGACGTGCAATTACAGAAACTGCATTACAAAATGGAGATAATGTTATTGGCATTACAAGAAAAGATAACGATTTAGACTTATCCGAACAATATAGTGGTTGCTTTTTACATTGCAAATTAGATATTGCGAATGGAAATGAAAAAGAGTTTGAAAAAACTGTAAAAAAGGCGGTAGAACGTTTCGGAAAGATAGATGTATTAGTGAACAATGCGGGGCATGGGAGAATTACAAATTTTGAAGAAACAAGTGAGGAGAATATTCGTGAAATTTTTGAATTAAATGTGTTTGGACTAATGCGGATGACAAGAGCTGTACTTCCTGTTATGAGAAAACAGAGGGGCGGTCACATATTTAATATAGCGTCTGCCGCAGGGTATTGTGAGGGGCCAGTAGCCTACCATACTTCAAAATATACAGTTACGGGATTTTCTACCTGCCTTGCGTTTGAGGTCAGGCCATTTGGGATTAAAGTTACAAATGTAGCGCCGGGCTTGTTCCGTACAAATTTTTATGACAAAGGTGCAATGCGGACAGAGGAAGATATTCATATTGCGGACTATGATGTGAACCGTTGGCAGGATGAGTTCGTGAAAAGTAATGTAAATAATCAGCAGGGAGACCCTGTTAAACTAAGCAAACTGATATATGAGATTTCGGGTGTTGCCAATCCACCGCTCCATCTTCCGATAGGTGCAGATGCTGTCGCTTCTGTTGAGGGGCTGATTGATAAGCTAAATGAAGATATTTTAGTATGGAAAGAGAAAGCGGGTAACACAAGCTATGATGAATAAATCGGAAAGGATACTTTGTCCTGTTTGCGGTAATAAGGCGCATACGATGATGCGAGAAGATACAGAAATTAAAAATTTTCCCCTATACTGTCCGAAGTGTAAAAAGAAAGCTTAGTTGATGTAAAAAGGATGGTGGCAGGTAGTCTATGAATTGTCTGTCATTTATTTTGGTAACAGTTCATTTCAGTTCTGCTTCTGTGTCAAAGAGATAATTGCAAAGACTGTTGACACCACATATGACACCACATATAATATAAGCAGGAGGTATTTGGGATGTCAAAGTGGGATAAACTATTAACACATATTTATGCGTTATCGAAAGATCTCCGATTTAATGAATTGCGTAAAGTGTTAGAAAGCTATGGATATGAGATGACTGCTCCAAGGAGTGGAAGTAGTCATTACACATTCCGAAAATCAGGATGCCAACCGATTACGATACCAAAACATGAACCAATTAAGAAAGTTTATGTGGAGATGGTGAAGCAGGTTGTAGAAGGTGAGGTGAAGAATGATGAAGACGTTGAATGATTATATGTCAATGTCCTATCGCATGGAAATTGTAGAAGACAAGGCTGAGGGAGGGTTTGTGATTTCCTATCCTGATCTTCCGGGCTGTATTACTTGTGGTGAAACAATAGAGTCGGCAGTATCAAACGCAATGGATGCAAAAAGGCAATGGATTGAGGCAGCACTTGCAGAAGGGGTAGAGATTAATGAGCCAGATAGTTTAGAAGATTACTCGGGGCAGTTTAAATTGAGGATACCGCGTAGTTTACACAGACTATTAGCAGAGCATTCTAGAAAGGAAGGTGTTAGCATGAATCAGTATTGCGTGTATCTCCTTTCCAGAAATGATGCTGCTTATTCAAAATGAAAATTGTAACAATATCATGAAATGTAATGTTTAAAAATAATATATTAGAAAGCCACATTTAAACCTATCTAATTCGATAGATTTAAGGAAGAAATTGGAGTTAGAAATAATGTAATTACCTACAGCTGCAATGACTCCTGTTATCAATCTCGATAACAAATTGATAACATTAGCTCAAATAGGCAGGATAATATGGATATATCAAATGATCAACAGAATAGAAATCAGGATATATAATATTTACTATACAAAATTGTTTAAAGTTTGTCGAGTTTGAATAACGGATAGAATCCCGGAAATTGCTGATAAAATGGGTATTTCCGGGATTTATTTATGCCTGTTGGCTCTAATTATTTTGAGAGTAATATAATTTGTCTTAATAGTCGCATATCTCGACTGCTGTATAGGCATGACTATAATGTAGTATCAACTTCGATTTCTATACCGTTTTGGTCCGGGCGAAAGCTCTTTGAACCACCGGATGCCGAATCACTGTCCTCAATCTTTCTTCCGCTGCCCTGCGCGGGTCGCTGAGATAAATTTCATGGTGATACCTGTCGTCCGAAAAGTCGGTTACATACCCATTTTCCGCGGCAAATTCATCCATTCTTTTTATTGTCTCCGGCTCATGGTCATAGCTCCCGATATGCATACACTGAACACAAGTCCCATCTGCATAGGTAAAAAATTCTGCTTTTGAAAAGTCTGTTTTCTTTTTTGCCGATGCCTCTTCCACGGCCCAGTCGAAGTCTTCCTTTTTTACAAAATCCGGGAGACGTATCATAGAAATCCATTGAAAATTCTCTTTATGGGAATAATCAATCCCGTCCCTGCCCTCCTGCCACCACAGGCCTTCCAACGGCGGGACCACATAAGAAAAATATCCGTCAATCTTATGGGTGCCTTTATAACTCATTTTAATGGTAAATGCAATTCCATAAAGTAAATTCATAGCCTTTTTATACTCTCCGTCCGGCTCGTTTGGATTGCCCTTCCCCCGGACAGCCACATAATTCATCTGCGGGATATCTATGATTCCCGGGTGCTTGGGCGGCAGGTAAAATTCCTTGTATTCTTTTTTATAATCAAATGGCATCATCACTTCTCCCCTTCTGTCACTTTCTTTTTCTTCTTTGGTTTCGGCATCGGCAGCTCCTTGCATGTATCCGCCACAAACTTTGCCAGAAACTCTCTATCTTCCACTTCTTCCACCAGAAAATGTAGCTTTGCTCCTTCGTAGGGCGAGCCTGTCTCCATATCTGGCGCCAGACGCTTTCCTGCATCTGTAATCTTCACAAAAAACTGGTCGTCACAGATACATCCGAAAAACTTTCCATCGCAATATAACCCATATTCCCCAAACATTTTCCGGTAACTGATCGTTCCCGCACCTGAAAGCTGATCTGCTACATATTGCACAAATTCCATACTGCTTGCCATGATAAAGCACCTCTTTCAAAAATTTTGATTTTCACTAATATATCTCTTACGCATATTTTCGATAATCTGCCGCATCTCATCCCGGATACCCTCCGGTTCCAGAAGAGTCACCCTGTCACCAAATGTCAACAGCCAGCTGATCAGATTTTCCTTATCTGTATAATCTGCATGAAACAGCAGTGTCCCATCCTCCTGTTCTTCAAAACAATCTATACCGAATTCCTCCACCAGTCTCCATTTGCACCCTGCCTCGAAAATGGCTTTCACCCTGATACCGCCCGGAAAAATCCTCTCATTTCCCAAATCCGGCAAAGGCACCTTTCTTTTCACGAAAGCTTCCCCTGTAAGATGCAGTTTGTCCATACGATTCAGTTTAAACAGCCGGAAATCTTTACGCAAAAGGCACCAGCCCCAGACATACCAGCTCGACCACCTGAAAATCAGATAATAAGGTTCTATCCTTCTTTTACTTTCATTCGCAGGTGAAAAATAACGAAATTCTAATTCCCTTCCCATATCGATTGCATTTCGTATGGTTTCAATTTTAGGTGCAAGAGAATCTTTATACCAGGAGGACAGATTAATCAGGATAGACTGATTTCCTGTCAGAAAATCCGAACCGCCCGCCGAAAGTTTTTCCATCAGCAGACTGTATTGGTTCGTGCCGCTGATACTGTCCAGACTCCGAAGCCCTGCAAGAATATCCTGCATCTCCCTGGTGGTAAAAGCTGTCCTGTCCACCTTATAATCTTCCATAATCGAAACTCCGCCGCCGCTTCCCTGACGGGTCACTATGGGGATACCCGCCTTGCATAAGTCTTCGATGTCCCTGTTGATAGTTCTTCTGGACACCTCGAACCGTTGTGCAAGACCAAGAGTGGTGACCTTCTCCTGCTGCAGCAAAATAGATAAAATTCCAATCAGCCGATCAATCTTCATATGCGCTCCTTTTAAAAAGCAGTATAACACAGGAAATAAGACAACTGTATGTCATATTTAAAATAGAATGTGTTTTTCTTTCTATAACTCAACCTGTGGGTGAAAAAAGGAGAGCGTCATTCGCTCTCCCTGATAAATCATCTCTCTTTTATATAAATGCGCTTCGCATATACGGTTCCTGCCACTGCTGCTGCCAAAACTAACAGAGCCATATAGAACAGGATGACACTCTGGTCCCCTGTCTGCGGGCTTACAGCCACATTTGTAGTACCCGTATTTCCTGTGGTGCCTGTATTACCAGTACTACCAGTGTTACCAGTATTACCCGTGCTGCCGGTATTTCCTGTATTGCCGGTATTTCCTGTGTTACCGGTGTTTCCCGTTGTAGTATTATCCGCACCTGTCGTCCCGGTATCCGTTGTAGTCGTAGTCCCCGCTTCCCGGCTCCAACCAAGTGAAACAGGTGATAAACCATGCACTGTGAAGGAAATTCCGGAATCTGACTTGCTGATTCCGTCACTTTCCGTGAATGTTTCAATCTGCCCTGCATTAAATCCATTCATACTCTTTGTAAACAAATGAGCTGCGGTAAACTTATAAGTGCTGTCCGCTCCTGACGGATATGGCATTGTAATCTTAATACCATTCTCAGGGAAATTTTCAGCAGTTACCTCCTGCCATGAATCATTTTCATAAATCTGGAGTGCCACATCGTAGACCTGGATATTTTCACTGGCATTTCCTGAATCTGTCTGGCATTTCCGCATCGTATTTTCAATCTTTTCAGGAGTATTCAGGTTTTCAATATTCTGAAATTCATCGGATACTTTCATGGTGCTGCTTACATCCAGACGATATGTATTTGGATCGGAAGGGTCCTTCTCCACAGCCCATCCTGACGCGGTATCATCCGTATTGTTATCAGATGACGTTCCATCTGAAGAATAAGCCACAACAGACAGTTTCAAAACACTTTCACCAAATAATTTTTTACTGTTATCATCATATTTATAAGTGACACCATTACCAACGGAAAAACTATATGTCCCATCCCAACTGCCGCTTGCCGGAATTGCCAGAAACAGCTTGTCATCCGCGCCGACTGCCCCTTCATCACAGTTGGTGATATCTGCCAGATAATTATTTCCCCCGATGGATACGATATTCCACATATGCTCGCCGCCATCGCCGACTCCGCCCGACATCGTACCGGAAACGGTATAACATTTTGCGTTTCTAAAATTAGAATGGTTACACAGATACTGGAATGCTTTTGCATAGCCTTCACATACTACATTTGTCTTCTCATCGTCATCAAATACGGAAATCATCTGCCATGGCGCGTCCGTATCGTTTTTCTCTTTATAATCCGATGCCGCCGCATCCGTATTATAGCTGACCAGACTGCAGATTTTTTCCTTGTATGCAAGCAGCTTTTCATAATCCGACTTGCCTTCATTTTCCTTTATAATCTGCTTTGCAGCAGATAAGGCGTTCTGCGCAGCCTGGATTTTTGCTTTGTCTACAGTATATTCATCATCATTGTCTTTATACTCGCTAGAAACCGTAAAGCTGAATACGACGCTGCCTGACTGTACCACGCCATTTGTAGTTGACAAATTTGATTTTGATTTTACTCCCTTTTGTTTATCAAACCAGAACAAATCATCCTGACAGTCGCATAATAAAGATGCCGTTATGTCCTGCATCTTTTCCTCTGTCATCAATTTATTGATATCCTCCGCACTGACGGAATCCACACTTTTTGAAATCCTCTCAAACACATCGATTGACGTACTTGTCCGTGTTCCCTGGGCGATTTCCTTGATTGCAGATGTCAGCTCCTGATAGACTGCCCTCATAACGGCTTTGCTGTTATCAGATTCCTGCGTATTATTTATGATAGCTGCGCCTGCTCCTTCTTCCGCATATACAGGCAATGCCGTAAGATTGATTCCGCTGATGAGCAGTCCCGCCGTTAAGAACATTCCGAACGTCCGCCCGAATCTGCACCCTGGTTTTCTCATAATGTATTACACTCCTCTTCAACTGTTTCTATTAAAATAATCCTTTTCTATCATACCATTTTTCCCCGCCATGTCAAGTTTTTTCCTTAGTTTTTACCCCTGATAATTCCTGTATTTCCGGTATCCTAAGCCGATGCTTCCTGCTCCTGCTGCCGCGGCGATGAGCAAATGCTGCACAATCTGTATTCCCGGAAATTCGAACCCCCACTGCATGCACAGATAAACGGGCATGGACACCATAAAATGGTTTACCATCTTTGTCACAGCCATTCCGAAAATCCGCATCGGAGCAAGAACTTTCAGCCACACCACGGGTGCGAGGAACAGCGCCAGAGAGATGACCACCGATAAAAAAGCATTTTTACAAAGTGCGGAGGATGCCAATACCATACAAGTTAAAAGCAGCATTCCCGCCAGGCCTATCACAAACACATACACGAAAAACTCTCCGATACTAGACGGGCAGAACCCGTAATATCCCCGGCCAATCAAGAGCGGTGAGGCATCCAGCCCCTGTGTTCCAAATACATGTATATAGATTCCCCACACATACAGTGTGACTCCACAATATACCACCGCCGCAAAACAAAATACAGCCACTACTTTCATCCAGATTCCGCTCTTCTTCCCCCTCTGGGTCGTCAGAAGGATATCCGCTGTTTTCAATGTATATTCTTCCGCAAATACCGGCGACAATCCGATGATAAAAAGGACCGCCATCCCCAAAATGACAACAATTCCATAACTCTCCCACAAATCCTCCCATCCATACACATAGTCAAACCGGGCATCGCTTTGGACGAGCCGCCCTACATTACGCTCCCATTCCTCCCCCTGATAAATCTGGACCATTTCCGGATCCTCCCAACCAACCTGATTGAAATTGGTCATAGTTTCTGTCATAAACTGGCTGCTGAAATTCCCCTTGCGCTCCCCTGTATCCTCATCATAAGAGAACAGTCCATATGTTTCATAAATATCCCACAGCTTTTCTTCTGTCAAGATTCCTGCATAATGCGCCGTTAATTCTTTGTCTTTTTTAATGGCTTCCTTTCCATGATACATCTGTCCGTCAATGAGCGCGGAATAATCATTCTGTACCCATTCAATCCGGAATCTGATAAATCCAAGTAATAGCAATAATCCTATCCAGATGATTTTTCTGGATGCGATTTTACGAAACTCTTCCTGAAATATTTTCCACATTTTTTACACCTCTTCACTTCCTATGTTCTTCTGCCGTCTCTTCAAAATAGTACAAATACACATCCTCCAGACCTGGCTGTACCGCAGACGCACCCTCACAGGGGCAGCTGTCCGAAACAATCCTTAGATATACTTTATCCCCTTCGTTTCTCAGATTGCTGACTGAAAACGCCGCATTGAGCCGGACAGATTCTTCCTGCCCTGCCAAAACCTCCCAAACTTTCCCCTTCACACTGTCTGTCACTTCCTGAGCGGTTCCCTGCTCTATGATACTGCCCTGTTTCATCAGAAGAATCTTATCTGCTATAAACTCCACGTCAGAAACAATATGGGTAGACAAAATTACAATTTTTTCCTTGGATAATGCACTGATAATATTTCGGAAACGAATCCGTTCCTTCGGATCCAACCCGGAAGTAGGTTCATCCAAAATGAGTATTTCCGGGTCATTCAACAAGGCTTGCGCAATTCCCAGCCTGCGGACCATTCCTCCGGAAAAGGACTTTATTTTCTGCCTCTGCTCCCCTTCCAGACCCACAAGGCGAAGCATTTCCTGCACCTTGTCCTTTGCCAAATCCCGGGGTACCGCTTTGCAGGCAGCCAGGTATTCCAGATACCTCTTTGCGGAAAAATCCGGGTAATACCCAAAATCCTGCGGCAGATAGCCAAGCAGATAACGATATTCTCCATCCAGTTTACGGATTTCGGTCCCGTTGCACCGGATTTCTCCTGACGTCGGCTTTAACACGCCGCAGAGCATCCGAAGCAGGGTCGTCTTCCCCGCCCCGTTGGCTCCCAGAAAACCATAGACTCCCTGCTGCAGACGTAATGATACCGCATCTACGGCAATTTTATTTTTAAAATGTTTTGTCACTCTGTCCAATACTAATTCAGGCATAAGCTGTCCCCTCCTTCTATTTTTCCCAACAACCGGTAAATCTGTGCTGCCAGCAGCAGAAAACCAACCGCCGCCGCTGCCATCCAGACCGGCAGAAAATCCATATGATAGCTTTCTTCCCACAATATAGGTATTAACGTCAGCATACCGCAGACAATTCCCGCTGCAAGCTGCCAATAGCTATGCTGCGTACTGCGCAGTGCGGTCAGAATATAGAGGTAGAGGATATCCGACCACAGAAACGGAACCAACATATACAGCAGGGTAACTCCTATGCCCAACTGACTGCTCGTTCCCACAAAGCCTGTCAGAAGGCTTAACACCAGCAAGTCTACGAATCCGGCTTCCAGCATCCCGATGCAGACCATCTGTTTCAGATTTAGATATAACGTCTGCTCCAGCTCTGCCATATGCCAGGAAAATATGCGTCCCACCCCGCTCAGGCAGATATTTCCCGCAAAAACAAGGAATACCGAGCAGACAGTCACAGACTCGATTCCCACAATCTCCTTCTTTTTCAGATAAATCACAAGCAGCATGGCCGCCAGGAGCACCGCCCCCTGGGATGCGCGGTATTTCCAGGACTGAAAACGTAATTGGTCCCAAAGCTTTTCCCAAAAGGACGGATAATACCGAATCTGTTTCTTCTCCACAGCCTGATACACGACCTCCAACCGCTTTTCTTTCTCTTTTTCATCTAACGGAAACCGCCACTGCCCGTCAGCTTCTGAAACTCTTTTTTTCCCTGTCCATCTATCATCCATAAAAATCCTCCTTGTCTAAAAGCTGCTGCAGCTTTTCGATGCCCTGCCGGACCCGTGATTTCACCGCCCCATAAGAAGCTCCTGTCATGCGGGCAATCTCACGGTTTTTATACCCGTAAAAATGATGGAGAAGCACGGCCTCCCTCTGCATAGCAGGAAGCTTCTGCAAAGCATCCTGCAAAAGCAGTATATTCTCCTGGTCCTCATATTCCTGAGAAATGACCACCGCCGTGTCTTCTTTTGCCAAATCTTCTGCACTGCAATATCCCCGTGTCAAAGAAGACGTCCCCGCCTCCCGGCTGTAATTCCGGCACAGATTCATGGCAATGGTCAGAAGGTAGCCTTTCAGATTCCGGTAATGATACTGGTCCACATACTGGATAAAACGAAGAAACGTATCCTGAGCCAAATCGTAGGCATCTTCCCTGCTGCCGGTCTGATAACAGCAGAAATAATAAATGTCGTCATAATATTTCCGGGCAATCTCCCCCAGATATTCTTTCTGCCCACCCTGGATACGGCGGATAAGCTCACGGTCTTCCAAAAGGCATTCCCTCCTCTCTATACTGCGTACGCTTTTGCGGATTTATTTCCGCATCTGAGACTCTCAATAAATATAACTCTTTTTTTGGGAAAAAGGATTTTTATTTTGGAAAAATATTTAATCTATGAAATAAAAATCTCCAAACCTTTTACAATATGTTTACATTCCCCAAATTGAAAATCCCATTCAACTGTTATAAAATACTTTCAGAAAACACTTTAAGAGGTAGACAGCGCATGAACTATAAAATACTCGTTATCGAAGATGAAGAATCTATCAATGAATTAATCTGCCTGAATCTGGAAACCGCAGGCTATGAACCCATTCCTTTTTACGACGGCGCCGCACTCAGTCTCCATTTAAAGGAGAAAGCTCCGGCTGCCCGCTATGACCTGGCGCTTTTGGATGTCATGCTCCCCGGAAAGGATGGCTTTGAACTGCTGCCTGAATTAAAGTCTCTGAATATTCCGGTCATTTTCCTGACTGCGCGGAGCGATTTAAGCAGCAAAGTCAAAGGGCTGACGGACGGAGCCGAGGATTACATGGTAAAACCCTTTGAGATGCTGGAACTTCTTGTCCGAGTCGAAAAAGTCCTGAGCCGTTTCCACAAGACACAGGATTGCTGCCGCATCCGTGATGTGGAAATCTTTCCCCAGGAAAGAATTGTCCGCAAAGCAGGGGTTGTTATCCCTTTCAAACCCATGGAATTTGACTGCCTGATGCTTCTGGTCCGCTATAAAAACATTGCCCTCAGCCGGGAGCAGCTTCTGCAGATGCTGTGGGGTGTAGAATTCGAGGGAGAGACACGCACCATCGACGTCCACATCGGCAGAATCCGTAAAAAACTTGATTTTCAGGATGTCATAAAAACCGTCCCGCGGATTGGATATCGATTAGAAGACAAGGAGGACAACCTATGAAGCTGAAAACCAAAATTACGATTGCTGCTGTTGGGATGATGCTGCTTGCATCCCAGGCATTTTCCATTTGGAACCTGGCAAAAACACAGGAGCAGATTCTGGACAATATCCTGCAGGATGAAAGCGTCCGGCTGTCCGACAACACATCGCGTTTTAACCGCGGATTGAACCAAAATCATTATCAAAGCGCACTCGGAGAGCAATATGCAGGTTTATCCATCTTTCGCTCTGTTTTTGGCAAAACTGATTACAATGATGAAACGATTCTTTACTATAACGGACAGGAACTAAGAAATTCCACCCCTTATGAATTCGATATCACAGAAGCGGCTCTGCAGGGCAGGGCATATTCCAGCTATGAGATTTCATATGGAGAACAGATTTCTGCTTTTCTGGAAGAAATCAATGGCCGGCGCCTGCTGATCCTTCTGACCGGCTCCTCGGACAGGCCTTCCAAACCAATTCCCTTTTCTAAGTATGGAACTTTCCAGATACTCCACTACCGGGATATCACCCCTATATACGAATCCAAAAGGGCCCTCCTTTTTCAAAGCATTGCAGTGGCCCTGCTCCTATCCATCCTTTTGTCCCTGGCTCTTGTGTTCACTCTCAGAAAAATCCTTTCCCCTGTTTACCGCCTGCGTGACGCGGCAAATGCTATCGCAAAAGGCGGCTATAAAAAACGCGTGGAAAATCCTGGAACTGATGAAATCGGAGAAGTGTCCCGGTGCTTTAACAAAATGGCAGACCGTGTGGAAGAGCAGATATGCACTCTGGCAGATATGAATGAAAAGCAGCGTCAGTTGATGGGTTCCCTCGCCCATGAACTGAAAACCCCTATGACCGGAATTCAAGGTTATGCGGAGCTTTTGCAGCGAGTAAAGCTTCCGCCTGAAAAACAGGACCATGCTCTGCATTATATAGAAGCGGAATGCAAGCGCCTCTCCCGTCTGTCCAATAAGATGCTCCAACTCACGAAACTGTCAGGTGAAAATAAGATTGAAAAGAAGCCCAGGTCCATGTCTGTCTTATTTTCCAAGGCGGAAGAAATCACCCGTTACCGATTAAAAGAAAATGGACTGCATCTGAAAATAAAATTGGAGCATGATATGGAAATAGAGTGTGATGAAGATTTATTCCTAAGTCTCATCACCAATCTCATTGACAATGCATGCAAGGCAAGCCCTGCCAAGTCCTGCATCTGCCTTTCCGGGACAGAGTCCGGGATTTTTGTAGAGGATGAGGGCCCTGGTATCCCGGAAGACGAAATCACGCGAATCACTGAGCCTTTTTACATGGTAGATAAATCCCGCTCCCGAAAAGAAGGAGGCGCCGGACTCGGACTGGCGCTTTGCCTGCAGATTGCACGGCTGCACGGCGGACGTCTGGAAATCAAAAACCGGCCGGAGGGAGGTGCCTACGTTGGCGTTCGGTTTGAAAAAACTCTGTACAAATGACCTTTTTCACGCTATGATAACAGGGAATTTTTGAAAAGAAGGAGACGCTTATCATGGAAGACGCTTATGTATTACAATTATCCGGGCACAAGTTCCACGACCTCTACCTCTGTTTCTGCGGATATGCCAAATGCGAACCTCTGCACAGCTTTGGCCCTGCTGTCCGTCCTAACTATATCCTCCATTACATTTTGGAAGGAAAGGGACGGTATTATGTCGGCGACACACAATACGCCCTGCAGGCAGGTCAGGGTTTCCTAATCGAACCGGAAATCCAGACCTTCTATCAGGCAGACCAGGAAGAACCCTGGACTTACCTCTGGGTAGGTTTCAGCGGCGGCCATGCCAAAGAATACTTAAAGGATCTGGGCATCAACAGCCGACAGCTCATCTTCCGCTGCGGGCATGCCGACGAACTAAAACAGTTGGTAGTCAGCATGTTGAAAAATAATACATCCAGTACTACAAACCAGTTTTTACTGCAAAGCCTTTTGTACTCCTTTTTTTCCATTCTGGCACAAGATATCGATGTCATCCCTGCTGCAAATGCGAATGAAGAAAACCTTTATATCCGCAGGGCTTTGGAGTTCATCCATAACAACTACTCCAATGGCATCAAGATTGCGGAAATCGCAGAATATGTCTGTATTGACCGAAGTTATCTCTACACATTGTTCCGCAAGCATCTGGACCTCTCACCCCAGGATTACCTTGCCAATTATCGCATCACCCGCGCAGCAGAGCTTCTCTCCATTACGGACCTTCCGGTGGGCGGAGTGGCATTGTCCTGCGGGTATCGTGACCCGCTTGTTTTTACAAAAGCATTTAAACAGAAACAAGGACTGACTCCTTCCCAGTACCGAAAGAAAAACCGCAAAGATGCCAATGAACGCTTGCAGACACATAAACATAAACTGGAAAAAATATAACAGTTCTCTTTTATCACTTTTATTTGCCGGCAGTCCATAGAGTCAACATTTTGACTGTTTTCCTTAACAAATATTTCTACTCCTTTTTTCCGGCTCCATATATAATAGACTTACAAGGAACGAAGAAATTGCGCAGCTTCTCGAATCCAAGTCTAAAAAGAATATGGAGGAAGAACTTATGAGTACTAACACTGTACAAACGCAAAAGACTCAATATAAACATGTTTCTACAAAAGAAAAATATTGTTTTGGAATCGGGGCAATCGGAAAAGACGCAATCGTAAACCTGGTCGGCTCTTTCCTGATGCTGTATTTCACGGACACCTTGTATCTGGCGCCGGGCTTTGTAGGGGCACTGTTCTTTATCGCCCGTATCTGGGACGCTGTCAACGACCCTATGATGGGAATGATTGTAGACAATACCCGCTCCAAATATGGAAAATTCCGTATCTGGCTGATTGTCGGAACCCTGCTGAACTCTGTCGTGTTTATATTCCTGTTCACGAGCTGCGGCCTGACCGGCACCGCTTTGTATGTGTATGTTTCCATCATGTACATCCTGTATGGGATGACCTACACCATCATGGATGTACCCTACTGGTCCTGGCTCCCGAACCTGACAAACGACCCCCACGAACGTGAAAAAGTGTCCGTAATCCCACGTTTCTTCGCAAGTCTTGCAGGCTTCACCGTTGCTACATTTGGCCTGTACATCATCAACGGATTTAACCGTATGGCCGGAAATGAAAATCTCTATGCTGAACAGGGATTTACCATGTTCGCCATCGCGATTGCCGTAGTATTTATCATCACCATCGGAATCACAGTCTTCAATGTAAAAGAAGATTCTACATTGAATTCCAAATCCGAAAAGACAAGTCTGAAGCAGGCATTGAATGTCATTGTTAAGAACGACCAGCTCCTTGCATTTATCGGACTGCTGCTGACCTTCAACCTCTGTACACAGATTGCAAAAGGTTTCGCCGTATACTATTTCAAAAATGTGTGCGGAAATGAATATCTGTACTCCATCTTTGGATTTGCCATCATCGCAGAAATGTTAGGACTGGTTTGTTTCCCGAAGATTGCAGAAAAAATCAGCCGCGAAAAGGTATACGCCCTTGCATGCGGTCTGGTTATCCTGGGACTTGCCACATTGGGTCTGATGGGATTTGTGGCTCCTCAGAGCAAAGCGGCTGTTATCCTCTGCTGCGGACTGATGTTTTTCGGCTCAGGATTGTCACTGGGTGTTACAACCTGCTGTATGGCCGATGTTATCGACTACGGCGAAGTGAAATTCGGCGTGCGTAACGAAAGTGTGACCTGTTCCGCACAGACATTCCTTATGAAAGCCGCTATGGCTGCAGCAGGCGGACTGACCGGCGTAGGGCTGCAGATTGTAGGCTATAATGCAAAGGCTGACGTGCAGAGCCTGGGAACCATCACCGGTATCCGTGTCCTGATGATCGTCATCCCGATTGCACTGGCTGTATTAAGCTTCTTCATCTACAAAAAATTCTACACCCTAAAGGGCGAAAAAATGGCAGAAGTTACACGCAAGGTGAATGAGATGCATGCTTCACAACAGAATCTGGGCTGATATGCACTACATATCCCAGAGAATTTTCGCTCCATAGGAAAAACTGTTCAGGGCAGCGCTTTTCCCTGCTGCCCAGGACAATCACATTTATTTACAAGGAGGATTCTATGAGCATACTTTTTAATGAAAAAACACGCACCTTTCATCTATTTAACAACGAAATCAGCTATATTATGACAGTCCTTCCCAATGAACAGATGGGACAGTTATATTTTGGCAAACGAATCCACCATAAAGATGATTTTTCTTATCTCCTGGAAACCGGCTACCGTCCTATGACTTCTTATGTATTTGAGGGCGACCGCTCCTTTTCACTGGAACACACACGGCAGGAATATGGCGTATACGGCACCACAGATTTCCGCCGTCCTGCAGTCGAAGTCCTGCAGAAAAACGGCAGCCGCCTGTCCGATTTCCGTTATCAGAGCCATACCATCACGGGCGGCAAACCGAAACTTTCCGGGCTTCCGGCCACTTACACAGAGGATGACAGCGAAGCAGAAACACTGACCCTGGTTCTTACAGACCCTGTCACCAATATCACACTGGAACTGCTCTACACCATTTTTGAAAAAGGCGGCATTCTTGCACGGAGTGCGAAGCTGACAAACCATGGCAGTGAAAGCGTACACCTTACCACAGCCATGAGCCTGTGTATGGATCTGCCGGACTGCAATTATGAATGGCTCCAGTTTTCCGGAGCATGGGCGCGGGAACGCCACCTGAAAGTAAGAAAGCTGGAACAGGGGATACAGGCGATTGACAGCCGGCGCGGGCATTCCTCCCATGAGCACAATCCGTTCATCGTATTAAAACGCCCGGACACCAACGAATTCCAGGGCGAGGCGATTGGTTTCAGCCTTGTTTACAGCGGCAATTTTCTTGCCCAGGCAGAGGTGGATACCCACAACATGACACGGGTGCTCCTCGGCATCAGCCCGGACAGCTTTGACTGGAAACTGGAACCTGAGGAAACATTCCAGACTCCGGAAGCCGTAATGGTGTATTCCGATTCCGGACTGAACAAGATGAGCCAGACCTTCCACAAGCTTTATCAGAAACGGCTTGCAAGAGGCTACTGGAGAGACCGCCCAAGGCCAATCCTGAACAACAACTGGGAAGCAACCTATTTTGACTTTACAGAAGACCGTCTGGTAGAAATCGCGTCAAAGGCAAAAGAATGCGGTGTGGAATTATTTGTCCTGGACGACGGCTGGTTCGGGGAACGCAGCAGCGACCATGCCGGACTGGGCGACTGGGTTGCCAATCCTTCCCGTCTGGCAAACGGTATCACCGGGCTTGCACAGCGTATCGAAGACCTGGGTATGAAATTTGGACTCTGGTTTGAGCCGGAAATGGTAAATAAAGATTCCAACCTTTACCGGGCACACCCTGACTGGATATTGGAAACGCCTGGGCGCAATGCCTCTCATGGGCGAAATCAATTTGTACTGGATTTTTCACGAAAAGAAGTCGTAGACTGCATCCATGAGATGATGGCAAAGATTCTGAGGGAAGCGAAAGTGTCTTATATTAAATGGGACATGAACCGGAGTATCACGGAATGTTATTCTGCCGTACTCCCGGCTGACCGCCAGGGGGAGGTCTTCCATCGTTATATCCTGGGTGTCTATGATCTGTATGAGCGGCTTACCAGCGAATTCCCGCATGTGCTCTTTGAATCCTGTGCAAGCGGCGGCGGGCGGTTTGACCCAGGTATGCTCTACTACGCCCCGCAAGGGTGGGCAAGCGATGATTCCGATGCAATCGAACGTCTCAAAATACAATATGGTACAACCTATTGCTATCCTATCAGCAGCATCGGAAGCCATGTGTCGGTAATACCGAACCATCAGGTATTCCGCAAAACACCATTGCACACACGGGCAAATGTGGCTTACTTCGGAACTTTTGGATATGAACTGGACCTGAACCACCTGTCAGAAGAAGAGCAAAAACAAGTGAAAGCACAGATTGCATTTATGAAGGAATACAGGGAAGTGCTGCAGTTCGGCAATTTTTACCGACTCTCCAGTCCGTTCGACGGAAATATCACCTGCTGGATGGCTGTAAGCGAAGATCAGACCCAGGCCGTGGTTGGCTGGTACCGGGTACTGTGCGGTGTAAACCTGCCGTTTGAGCGTATCCGGCTTCAGGGGCTGAATCCCGACTTCTGCTATCAAAATGTGGAAACCGGTGTGTCTTATTATGGAGATGAACTGATGAATCTGGGACTGATTACCTCTGATGCATTGTCCGGGCAGGTAGAAGATCCGAACGCAGATTACGGCGACTTTAATTCCCGGTTGTTTGTATTTCGATGTGTGTAAGGGGGGCAAAATGGATACATCAAAAAAACCTTTTCTTAAACGATGCATCATGATGGTGACCGGAATCTTGTTTATCGGAATCTGTGTCGGTTCCTACCGGCTAAGCGCCTTCGGCGTGGATGCTTTCACATGTATGAATTTAGGAATCAGCGGGTTTCTGCATATGACTTTCGGCACATGGCAGCTCATCATGAATGCGGTAATCCTGGTGGTGGTTTTCTTCAATGCACGACAATGTATTGGTGCAGGCACCATTGTCAATATGATCTGTGTGGGATATCTGGCGGATTTCATCTGCTGGCTCTTCCAGACAGTCCTGAAGGTGGAAATGACTCTGCCCCTTCGGATTGCATCCCTGGCTGTCGGCAGTATCTTCGCCGGCCTGGGCGTGGCATTTTACATGGTCGCGGAAATGGGGATTGCGCCTTATGACAGCGTGGCGATTATCATAGAAAATATGACCCATGGCAAGATTGCTTTTCAGAATGCACGTGTGCTCAGTGATGTGACCGTAGTGATTGTAGGTGTTGTGTTCTGTCTTTTGTCCCATGGGGACCTGCGGCTTATCATCGGAATCGGGACTATCTGTAATGCGCTGTTGAACGGGCCGCTGATTCAGTTTTTTAAAACGCATGTGGCGGAGCCGGTGATGGGGAGGGAGTAAGTCGATACAAGCGTCCGTTCAGGCAGTAAAGGTGTAAATTCCATACTTATGAGTTGGAATTTACACCTTCTAATTTTATAGCTGCCGGCTCTTATATTTACTTACTTTTACTTATCATAGTAGTGGTCTTTACATGAAAGAATTGTAGTATTAGTTCCTGACACTTTATACACAACACGATTCTTTTCATCAATATGTCGGCTCCACCATCCGGATAAATTTCCAGATAGTGGCTCAGGATGCCCTATCCCTTTAAAAGGATCTCTTTGAATATCTTTTACCAGTTTATTTATTTTTCTTAATGTTTTCTTGTCCTGCTCTTGCCATTCAAGATATTCCTGCCAGGCTTCATCTTCCCAAAATATCCCCATGTACTATACCTCAATTAAATCATGCTCTTTTGGAATTGATTTACCGGATTCTATATTTGCAATGCGTTCTTCCAATACTCTAATATTGGACTCAGAATAAAATGGATCAGCTGATATCTCAAAAGGAATCCTTCTTTCATTTCCAACTTTAACGGCAAAAATATTAAAAGCTGTACTTAATGATAATCCCATTTCCTTACAAGCAGATTCCATTCTACGCTTTACCTCTTCATCAATCCGAAAGTTTACCATTGTCTGAGCCATGCATCTTTACCTCCCTACTCATCTTTTATAAGGCAGCTTGTCATTGTGCACACAAAATATAATCTTTACATTGATAATATTATACCATCTTTGATATACAAGATAAAGCATTTTCTTTACATTGTACTGAAAATTTTCTTTTTAAATGCGTACAAATATTCCCGCATTTTATATCATCTCCACCACTTTCATCTCATCCTCACCAAGCACCTGAATCTGGTAATTCCTGTGCTCGCTGTCCACCCGGACCTTTACCTCATTCTCTTCTCTCTCCGCGAAAACATGCATCACAATATTTCCATGCATATCCGTAACACTGGTTTCTGCCTTTTTGTGGTCTTCCGGCAGATACACCAACAATTTCACATCTTCATAAAATTCATAATCCGGACGCTCAGCGTGTGCCCCGACAGCAAGAATAGTATTCGGACGTACCAACAGCGGCAGTGAAAAATAATCATGAGTTTCTTTCTGCCATTTTCCGCCTTGCACCTGTGTTCCGGTCAGCAGATTATACCATACGCCCTCCGGCAGATAATACTCCACCTCGCCGGATTCTTTAAATATAGGCGCCACCAACAGAGAATCACCGAGCATATACTGTCTGTCCAGAGGTTCACACGCCCGGTCCTCCGGAAATTCCAGGAACATCGGCCGCATCATGGGAACACCCTCCTCATGCGCTTTCACTGCCTGCCGGTAAAGGTAAGGCATCAAAGCGCATTTCAGCTTCACAAACTTCTGCAGTACCTTACATGCCTCCTCGTCAAACAGCCACGGCACACGATAGGAACCAGAACCGTGAAGACGGCTGTGAGAGCTGAGCATTCCAAACTGGCACCACCTCTTATACACATCCGCCGGCGCGGTATTTTCAAACCCGCCCATATCATGGCTCCAGAAACCAAATCCGGTGCACGCTAGGGACAGCCCGCTTCGAAGGGTCTCTGCCATGGAGGAATAGGATGCGGAGCAATCGCCGCCCCAGTGCGCCGGAAACTGCTGCCCGCCCACCGTAGCGGAACGGGCAAATAACACGGCCTCACCAACGCCCCGTTCCTTTTCTAACAATTCGAATACCGCTTTATTGTATAGGAATGTATAATAGTTATGCATTTTTACCGGGTCGGAGCCGTCAAAATACACGATATCCTTCACCGGAATCCGCTCGCCAAAGTCTGTTTTAAAACAATCCACACCCATATCCAACAGACTTTTCAGTTTATCCTGATACCAGGATACCGCTCTTGGATTTGTAAAATCTACAATCCCCATGCCTGCCTGCCACAGGTCCGTCTGCCACACATCTCCATTGGATTTTTTGAGCAGATACCCGTTTCGCATCCCTTCGTGGAACAAGGGCGATTTCTGTCCGATATAGGGGTTAATCCATACACAGATTTTTAAGCCTTTCTCATGATAGCGTTTCAGCATTTCTTTTGGCTCCGGAAATGTGTTTGCATCCCATGTAAAATTGCACCATTCATATGCTTCCATCCAGAAACAGTCAAAATGGAATACATGCAGCGGAATATCCCTGTCTGCCATGCCCTGTATGAAACCAGAAGTTGTCTCCTCATCATAATCCGTGGTAAACGACGTGGTCAGCCACAGCCCGAAGGACCAGGCCGGAGGCAGCGCCGGTTTTCCGGTCAGTTCCGTATATTTTCTGACCGTATCTTTTGGATTCGAGCCATTGACCAGATAATAGTCTAACCGCTCACCTTCCGCGGAAAACTGCAGCCGTTCCACCTTCTCACTGGCAATCTCAAAGGACACATCCCCCTCGTTATCCACCAAAACGCCGTAACCTTTATTGGAAAGATAAAATGGAATATTTTTGTAGGCAATCTCACTGGCCGTGCCGCCGTCTTCGTTCCACATATCTACAATCTGCCCGTTTTTCACAAATGGCGTAAACCGCTCGCCCAGACCATAGATGGATTCGCCCACATCTATCGCAAGCTGTTCCACCATGTAATTCCTGCCGGTATCATTATTTTTCATATGCGCCATATTCCGATAACTGGTTTCCGTAAGTTCCCTGTCGCCATCCAGAAAACGGATTCCCCAGGATGAAGGACGCTTATCAATCACCGCTTTGGTGTGCCCGCTCTGGTAAATAACTTCGTTTTCGGTTTCTTCAATATGAACCTGCGGATTCGTCTCCTGAATCTCTGCAAACGGACCTTTATAGACAGCACCCTCAAAATGACGGACAGATACTTTGATCACGTCCTCCATCGGACTGCTCAGATAAATCGTAAGCATTCCCAGATTCAGAACGTCCCCGCGGCCTGCAATATGTTTCGCAGGCGCATACACCGCCAGTTCATTTCCCTGGATGCGGTGTCCTGCGTATTCAATGGCATACAGCGGAGTAATCTCCTTGCGGGTGAGCCAGTAACCAGATGTAAATTTCATAGCAAAACCTCCTAGTACAATAAAAATTATACGGCCTGCCCAGCAAGCGGGCAGGCCAAACTGAATCATAAAGTCTACACTATTTCTACTACCACTTTATCACTTTAAAAAGATATGTCAACCCTTTACAGAGCCTGCCGCCACACCGCCGACAATATATTTCTGTCCCAGTACGAATACAATCAATACCGGAAGCAGTGTCAGCATGATATCTGCAGCCACAAGGTTCCATGAATTCTGGAATGCGCCGAAGAAATTATATACCGCCAATGTCATCGGCCACTTCTGAGAATTGTTCAAATAATAAAGCGGCATGGTAAAGTCATTCCATATTGCCATGAAATCCAACACAAACAGCGTGGAAACGATTGGCTTTAACAGCGGCGAGATTACCTGTGTGAACAACTGCCACGGAGTACAGCCGTCAATGACTGCCGCCTCATCAATTTCCCTCGGAATGGTATCGATAAACCCATAAGCAAGGAACAAGCTCAGCGGGATATTGATAGCCGCATACAGTAAAATGATTCCGCCTCTTGTGTTGATCAGATGGAATGCCTGCATGACTTTCATCAAGGATACGTTATTAATCGGCATTGCGATTCCAGAAATAATGAAATAATACATAAACCGGTTGATGCCTTTCATGTTACGTGAAATAACGAAAGCCGCCAGGGATACTACAATTACAATGATGATTACACTGCCTGTCGCATACAGAAGTCCGTTAAAGAAGGAAGAAACTAGTTTTCCTTGTTCAACAACAGTGGAATAATTTTCAAACACCCATTCCGTCGGAAGGGAAAGCGTCATCTTATCCGCCTCTGCGGAGGTCTTAAAAGAATTTAGAAACAATACTACCAATGGAATCAGGACAATAAGGCTGATAAATATGGAAATAATATTTCCTGCAACGTGTCCGATCGTCTTACCTACTCTACTCATAAGCCTTACACCTCCGTATCTTCCATGGACTTAATAATGAAATACAACAGCGCCAGTACCACGAAGAACAATACGCTAGACAATGTAGTACCCATTGCCAGGTCGCCCTTTGAAAATTCTTTGTAAACCGCGGTATTGATCACTCCGGTCGCATTTCCAGGACCACCGTTAGTCAGTGAATAAACCATATCGAATACACGCAGTCCATAAGTCACATTCAGCACAGTTGCATTGACAAGCACCGGTTTCAAGAGCGGAATCGTAATGCTCTTGAGCTGTTGGAAAAAGTTTGCACCGTCAATGCTCGCAGCCTCATAATATTCCGGGGCAATGGACATGATTCCGGCAATTACCACGACCATGATATAGCCCATACCCTTCCAGGTATCTACGGTCATAACCGTAGGAAATACAATATTTAAATCTGTCAGCCAGTTTTTTGCTAGCGCGCCCAAACCGATATCCTGAAGGAAGTTATTCAGGAATCCGGTGGTCGGATGCAGCATACTCTTAAATACAAGACCTACAACCAGATAGGACATAACCTGAGGCGAAAAGATAATCATACGCTGCAGGTTTTTCATTTTTATAAATGGTCTTGTCAGCAATAATGCGAGCGCAAGTCCCACGATTGTTTTTGCAATGGTAGTTACTACCGTAAATATAAGGGTATTTTTGATATAAAGCAGATATTCCGAATTGCCCTCAAATATCCGTTTATAGTTGTCCAGCCCCACAAAGCGTATCTCGTTAGTAAAGTTATTCCAATCCGTAAACGAATAGCCAATTCCTATAATACCTGGCAAAAAACACAGCAGGAAAAACAGGATTGCTGCTCCGCTGGCAAAATACCAGGGGTATAATTTTTTTCTGTTCATATGTACTCTCCTTCCTGAAATCCAATCCATACCTGTTATTTCCCGGCTGTTCCGTAGTGCGGACAGCCGGGTATCTAACATTGATGAATTTCAGTACCTTATCCTCTATTTAGGAACTATAGGAAGCGTTCTTTACTCCCATCCTGGATCTCTCTGCAGTTCTGCCTGCTCGTTTCGCCTTCTGGCGATGGTATCTACCACATCCTGAGGAGTCATAGCGCCTGTATACATTGCTTCCAAATCTTTACCAACATCCATCCACTGGCTGTCGATATAGTTTACAGAAGTCTGTACTACGTTTGCCTTTTCCAGAGAATCAATAAATGCCTGGTCTTCCTCAGAATATTTTGACTCTACTTCCGGCCAGCAAAGTGCGTTCAGCTCCGGCTGTCCATCCAGACGTTTCTGGAGATTTTCCGGTCTTGCAAGGAATTCAAAGAACTGCTTTGCCTCTTCCGTATATTTACTCTCTTTGTTGATGAAATAAGCATTACTTGCCGGATTTACACCGATGACCTGATTGTCGCCCCATGGCATTACGAAAGCGCCAAGTTCTTCGGTTGCCTTAAAGTCCGGATAATCCGCTTCTACTTCTCCGCGGAATCCCATCTCATTGATGATCATGCCATATTCTCCGGAAGCCATTGCCGATTTTGCATTTTCCATCGTATTACTCAAGTAATCTGCTCCGAAATATCCTGCCTTCGCACACTCATCCAACTGCTCAATGATGGTAAGCAGATGCGGGATAGATTCCAGTTCTACCTCATTGGCATTCAGCTTGTCATAGATATCCGGGTCATCTTCCAGCCACAGTCCGCCTGTCTCGAAGAGCGGAAGCACCTGATGCCATCCGTTGGTGGTCGCCTCGTAGATTGGCGTGTAGCCTGCATCCTGTATCTTCTGGCATGCATCTTTCAATTCTTTATAAGTAGTCGGAACCTCCAGGCTCAATTCCTCAAAAATCTGCTTGTTATACAGATAAAAATACATCTTTGCACCAGGGAATGTGATGCCGTACACTTTATCATCTGCAGAAACCGCAGAACGTGCACTGTCTTCCATACGGCTCGTCCAATCCTGATCTGTCAGTTCCACGCAATATTGATCCATATGGATACTGGATGCCAACCCGATCGGTGTATCTACACAGATAATATCAGGAGCCTCTCCGGAATCTAACTTTACTTTGATCAAATCTCTCCACTGTGCATCCGGAGAAATCTGAAAATCGACTTTGATACCGGTCTCTTCCTCAAATTCCTTTGCCAAATCCTGTACGATACCTGACGTAGGAAGACCACTTTGATGGCTGCCGAATGTCAGCGTCACGCCCTTTCCTCCGGAGGAACTTCCCCCGTCTCCTCCGTCGCTTCCATCGCCGCTATCGGAGCCGCATCCCCCTAATAATCCAACTGTCAATACTGCAGCCATGGAAAATCCCAGCAGTCTTTTTACTACGTTTTTTTTCATATTCTTTTCCTCTTTCCGTTTTAAACTTTTGTCAAATTGTTACAATATTTTATCGATAAAATAAGCATTTTTGCATGTTTTTATGCTAACACAATCATCAAATAGGCACAATAGACAAAACCAAACACACAGTTGCATTATTTTGAACTATCTTGTATAATTTTCACGAGAGGGGCGCGGTAACTATGAAAAAAATCACCAGACATTATTCACAAACTTTATATCTTTTTGTCATTTATGGTCTTTTCATCCTCATATTGCTGGGGATTTTCTTTACATATACATATTCCCATTACCGGGAAAATACATTGGAGGAGGCGAAGCGGAGCCTGGAAAACATGTGTGCCTCCATCAATAATTCTGTGGAAATCCAACTGGACGATCTTTCCACATTATCCATGAATATCGTGTATTCTAATATGATTAAAACGAATTTCCGGGAGTTTTCTGATTCTTACGGCAAGGCAGACGATGAAGCCGAAATCGTTTCCTCCCGTCAGAATGCAGAAGTGATCCACGATATCGTGACCGCCATGATCGGGGCTTATCAGTCAGCCTCAGAAATCAGATTATATGCTATGGACGGCTCCTATGTGGAATCCGGATACTGGATGTCCACCTCCAATATGGATCTGGAATCTCTTCCCTGGTATGACGAAGTCATGGAGTTGAACGGATACAAATATATCAGTACTCCCAAGACACGCAAAGACCTGCCCGCCACGGGAAAAAACCGGAACACCCAGAAATTCATTTCTCTCGTTCGGCTTTTTTTGAACCGTGACGGAGCTCCCGAAGGAATTGCGGAGGTCGTACAGGACTGCGGAAAAATTTTCGCTCTGGCATCCCAGTTAGAAGACAGTAACCCGGATATCCAGGTATGCATTTATAACTCCCGCCAGGAAATGGTTTACCCCTATTCCGTATTCGATATGTACCACTGTGAACCCTATCGTCATCTGGTTGAGAAATATGAACTCACAGATGGACGCAGTCAAATGATAAAAAACAACGATGGGCAAAACATGCTGGCGACCTGCAAAACAATAGACGATTACGACTGGAGTGTGGTGCTCCTGCAGTCAGAGGATTCTATTTATGAGCCTCTCAAAGCATTTCAGACCATGTTTATGCGGATTTCCTGCATATCCATTGTGCTGACGCTGCTGATTTGTTTTTACATTTCCAGGCGATTTACCATTCCTCTGCAAAAACTGACTGCTGCTACAAAAAAGATTACTATTGACCGTGTCCTGGATGAGAAAAAGGTCAATCTGACCTCCGCGGACAGTGCAATCAAGGAGCTTTCCATCCTCTGTGAATCTGTCCGTAATATGTATGATAAACTGCGTTCCACATCCCGCGAGGTTTTACTGCTGCGCAATGAGGAGACACGGGCAAAGCTCCAGGCTACCCAGTCTTTGATCAATCCGCATTTTTTATATAACAGTCTGACCAACATCAGCGCCATGGCTGAGGAGGACATGAATGAAGATATCGTGAAAATATGTGAAGCTCTCTGCGTGCATTTCCGATATATCTCCGCCTCCGGTGAAATGATTGTCCCTATGGAAAAAGAACTGGAAAAATCGCGTGCTTATCTGGAATGTATGCAGCTTCGTTTTACAGAGGATTTGGAGTATACCTTTGATATCGCAGAGGATGTCAAAGAGGTTCCTGTCCCCAAACTGATTGCACAGCCTGTACTGGAAAATGCTTTCAAATATGCTTTTGTGTGCCGTCCGCCCTGGAAGCTGTCTGTCACGGCCCGTCTGAAGGGTGAGCACTGGCGGCTGATGATTGAGGACAATGTAGGAACTATGACAGATGCGAAAAAGAAAGAGCTTTTAAAACTCTATGAAAATCTGGATCTCAATGAAGAATTAAAGTCTATGAAAATTGGCGGTATGGGGCTGAAAAATGTGTATCTGCGTCTCAAACTGCTGTATGGGGAGGACGCGGTTTTCCAGATTGAAAATCAAGCAGGGAAATACACACGTTTCATCCTGGGAGGAAATATTCATCCGAAAAAGGGAATCAGCCTGCCGGGAAGTGAAGTGTTGGAAGATTCTTTATAAAACAGAAGGCTCTCAGAAAATCTGCCTGAAAGATACATACCATATACTTTCTGAGAGTACTCAAACAGGGAGGGTATTATGAAGAACACAAAATATAACTATGTCATTGCAGAGGATGAAAGTCTTATCCGCAGGAACCTTGTGAAAAAAATAGAAGCATTAAATCTGCCTCTTCAAAAGGCCGGTGAGGCTTCAAATGGTGAAGAGGCAATCCGGTTAATCGAAGAATTTTGTCCCCAGTTAGTCATCACAGATATCCGTATGCCGCTTTGCGACGGAATAGAAGTGGTCAAGTATCTTTACAACAATTACCCGAATACGAAAGTCATTATTTTGAGCGGCTATGATGATTTCAAATATGCCCAGAAGGCCATCCAATATTCTGTGAAGGATTATTTATTGAAGCCGGTGTCTCGTGATACACTGTCTGAATCCATACAGAAAATCCTGATTCAGATGGAAAATGAATCGGACCGGCTGAGTGTCTACAATACGAAGGATGCGGCATTGAGTCCCGAAGCGCTCAGCCAGCTTGTACAGAAATATTTGCTGGAAAACTACCAACAGGAAATCTCTTTTCAGGAATTAGGAGAAAAGTTCGGTTTTACGCCGGAATATCTGGGAAAGATTTTTAAGAAATATGCCGGTGAGACGCCTTCCAAATACCTGACTAAGCTGCGGATGAATGAAGCCAAACGTCTGCTCATCAATGAACAAGGCATGGAAATTCAGAAGGTCGGAGAGCTAGTGGGATATAAAGATGGGTTTTATTTCAGCCGGGTGTTCAAAAGTTATACGGGGATGCAGCCGAGTGAATTTCGGAATCAGAGTGAAAATCATTAAAAAATTGTCCGTTAAAAGTGAGATGTAAACCATGGGAATTTATCTGAATCCGGGAAATAAAGGCTTCTGGGAATCTATTCGTTCTAAAATCTATATAGATAAAACAGAGCTGATCGCATGCACAAATGAAATGATTAATACGGAAGAAAAATTTGTCTGTGTCAGCAGGCCGCGCCGCTTTGGTAAATCTATGGCACTGAACATGCTTGCAGCTTACTACAGCCGTGGCTGTGATTCTACAGATTTATTCAAGGGACTTAAGATTGAAAGCAACAAAACATTTTCGGAATATCTGGAACAGGCTGTCATAGAAGAGCTGCGGGAAGCCTATGGGGATTTTTTTCCGGAACAGACAACGTTTCTGGCAGAAGCACTTGAGCGTATCTATGCAAAGACAGATACCCAGTTTATTTTTCTGATAGACGAATGGGACTGCGTTATACGTGAAAGGCAGGAGTCGGAGGCACTACAGAAACAGTATCTTGATTTTCTGAGAAATCTTTTAAAAAATCAGCCATATGTCTCGCTTGCATATATGACAGGGATTCTTCCCGTGAAGAAGTATGGTCAGCATTCTGCCCTGAATATGTTCTGGGAATATTCGATGACAGACCAGCTTATCTTTGAGGAATATACCGGATTTACAGAAGATGAAGTGAAAGAACTATGCAGGCAGTATCATGCGGATTTTGACGGGCTTAGGTCAGATATTGTGCAGATGCTTGGCGGAGAGCGTGTAAAAGTC
>CANOBT010000072.1 GCA_947564305.1 uncultured Lachnospiraceae bacterium
TAGTGTGTTTGTGTAAAATTTTCAAGGTACTATAGGGGCTTTTGACCCCAACATCATGAAATCCCTAAAAATAAATGTGGGAAAAGGAGATGCGAAGATGAAAGTATTAGCTGTCAGTACAAGTCCGCGCGGCGGAGGTAATTCCGATGTATTGTGCGATCAGTTTTTGAAAGGTGCCAAAGAGGCTGGACATCAAACAGAGAAGATTCATATAGGACGTAAAAATATTGGACCGTGCATGGCCTGTTATGGATGTGGAAAGACGAAGACCTGCGTTCAAAATGATGACATGAAGGAAGTCCTGAATAAACTAATAGAAGCAGATGTCATCATTCTGGCAACCCCGGTGTATTTTTATTCCATGAATGCCCAGATGAAAGTCTTTATTGACAGATGTCTGCCTAGGTATCAGGAGATCAAAGATAAGGTGTTTTATTATATCATCACTGCTGCCGATCCTCAGCACAGTGCGGCTGATGAGACTATCGCGGGACTGCGGGGGTACTTAAGATGCCTGCCCGGCGCGCAGGAGAAAGGCATCATCTATGGAACCGGTACATGGGATAAAAATGATGTCTACAGACATCCATCTTTTGAAAAGGCTTACGAAGCCGGGAAAAGTATTTAATAAAGGGGGAGGCTGAATTATGCAGACAAAAATATTAGGAAAAGATCTGGAAGTTTCGGCAGTAGGTTTGGGCTGTATGGGCCTGTCGCATGCATATGGACCTGCAACAGACAGAAATGAGGCGGTCAGTCTGATCAGGCAGGCTTTTGAAGATGGCTATACATTCTTTGATACCGCGGAATGCTATACAGGAACCTATGTGGACGGGAGTGTTTCGTATAATGAAGAAATCGTTGGGGAAGCTCTGCATCCTGTCCGGGATAAGGTTATGATCGCAACAAAGTTTGGCGTGCACCATTCAGCACAAGGGCTGATTATGGACAGCCGCCCGGATACGATTCGGGCATCCGTTGAAGGAAGCCTGAAAAAACTGAGAACCGATCATGTGGATCTGTATTACCAGCACCGCATTGACACAACAATTCCGGCAGAGGAAGTGGCAGGTGTGATGGCCGAACTGATGCGGGAGGGGAAGATTACCCATTGGGGGATCTCGGAAACAGATGAGGAATATTTGAGGAAGGCACATGCTGTATGTCCGGTAACTTGTGTCCAGAACCGCTATTCCATGATGGCACGTTGGTATGAGAACCTGTTCCCGGTTCTGGTAGAACTAAATATTGGATATGTGGCGTTCAGTCCGTTGGCAAACGGCATCCTGACAGATGCTTTTGGAAAAGGGTCAACCTTTGCGGAAGGTGATTATCGCAATTTTATGCCGCAGTATAAGGAGGAAGCTTATGATGCGAATGAAAAGCTTCTGAGTTTTATCAGAATACTGGCAGAAGAGAAGAAAGGAACCCCTGCACAGATTTCCCTTGCGTGGATGATGTGCAAGAAGCCTTACCTTGTACCAATACCGGGTTCAAGAAAGGCGGAACGTATCCGTGAAAATGCGGGAGCGGCAGATATTACGCTGACAGCAGAAGAAGTAGCGGAAATCGACAGACAGCTTGATACAATGGAGATGTCCGGGGTGTTCGGCGGCTCTCCTGCTGCAAAAAAATAATAAGGTATAAAGTAACGGACAATTCATTCAAGGAGGACATTGATCATGACACAAAATCCGAGTGTATTTCCGGTGGGGAGTCCATTGCCGGAAAAGTTTAACAAATATTTTATTGGACAGGCATACTTACAGCCGTTAACGGATAAAGGTGGTCCCATTTCCAATGTGACATTTGAACCAGGCTGCCGCAATAACTGGCACATCCATCACGCAAAAAGCGGAGGCGGACAGATTCTGTTGGTGACTGGGGGCAGGGGCTGGTATCAGGCATGGGGTGAGCCGGCACAGGAACTGCACCCCGGCGATGTGGTTGTAATTCCGGCAGGGATCAAGCACTGGCATGGCGCAGCAGCGGACAGCTGGTTTTCGCATCTTGCAGTGGAAGTGGCTGGGGAAGAGACTTTTGCTGAGTGGCTGGAAGCTGTCGATCATGATGAATACGGCAGGCTATGAACAGGATATAGAAATTTAAGCAAGGGAGGTCAAACGGAAAATGCTAAAACAAATTAAGTATTTTTTAGCGGTGGTCGATTGCAATAGTTTTACAAAGGCTGCCGAACAGAGTTTTATCTCTCAGTCTGCCATTTCACAGCAAATCAATGCTTTGGAAGAAGATTTAGGCGTTCAGCTTATCAAAAGGGAAAAGAGAAGATTCTCTCTGACCGCTGCTGGTGAATATTTATATCAAAACGGGGCTGCTTTGTTGGAGAAAGCGGAAGAACTGCGCAGGGAAACAAAACGAATCGGACAAGACGATGAAATACAGCTGCGCATTGGTTATTTAATTGGTTATGAAGGAAAAGAATTGCAGGATACAATCTATGCATTTACGGAGGATTATCCGGAAGTAGTTCTGAGTGTGGCAAAGTACAGCCATGAGGATTTATTTAAGCGGGTCAGCAATGACGAGATAGATTTGGTTCTCAGCTATCAGCGGCGAGCTTTTTCAGAGACTTATGAAAATTTTCATTTACGCTATATTCCCTGTCTGGTAGAAATTCCGGGAAGGAGCAAGTTAGCTTTAGAAGAATCTGTTTCAACCGAACAACTAAAGGATATGCCCTGTATCCTGGTTGCCAAAAAGGAGCAACAGGAATTAGAACAGGGCTTTTATCAGAATGTTCTTGGAATTGGGAGCAGTTATTATTTTGTGGAAAGTATAGATGATGCCCGGCTGGCAGTGATTGGAAACAGAGGATTTTTACCCATCGCGGATGTTGGAAATCTGCCGGATACGGGGAAATTGATCAGGCGGATTCCGGTATACAGGCCAGACAATAAGCCGATACAGTTGAATTACTGTGCTTTTTGGAAAAAGGACCGAACCAATTATTATATAGAAGAATTTACATCGATGTTTTATAAAAGCTTTAATCAGGACAATTGAATATGTTTTTATGGCACCTATAACCGGGTGCCTTTTTCATACCATAGTATGCAGAAAAGACTCCGGTGGCGCATTTTAAGAATTAGTTTTTCTTATCTATAGTATTCGAAACAGAAATTGTTCTTTTGGAGATTTTCTTATAGAATATGAGCAATGAAGCGGATAAGGTTGGGAAAGGAGCAGATTATGAAATATAGAAGATTAGGAAAAAGTGGGTTGGAGGTTTCCGCTATCGGCCTGGGCTGTATGGGAATGAGCCAGAGCTACCCTCCATTTTTCGGGAAAAAGGAGATGGTCCGGTTTCTGCACGAAGCGGTGGACATGGGACAGAATTTTTTTGACACCTCTGAAGTATATGGGCTTTACAAAAACGAAGAATTGCTTGGAGAAGCATTGGAGCCATATCGAAACAAGGTTGTGATCGCCACAAAATTTGGCTGGAACATTCAAGGAAATCAGGTCTGTGGACTGGACAGCCGTCCGGAAACAATACGAAAAGCGGTAGAGGGTTCCCTTACCCGCCTGCGTACCGACCATATAGACCTCTATTATCAGCACCGGGTTGATCCTAATGTGCCGATCGAGGAGGTTGCCGAAACCATGAGAGAACTGGTAAAACAGGGAAAAATCCTTCATTGGGGACTTTCCGAGGCCGGTGTTTCCACGATTCGACGGGCCAATGAGGTATTCCCGGTCACTGCCTTACAAAGTGAATATTCCATGTGGTATCGGGAACCTGAAAAAGATGTACTGCCAGTATTGGAAGAGCTGGGAATCGGATTTGTGCCATTCAGCCCTTTAGGCAAAGGTTTTTTGACAGGAACAGTAAAAAAGGATATGACGTTTGCGGAGAATGACATCCGGCATACCATTCCTCGTTTCAATAATCCTGAAAATCTGATGGCAAATCAGGCGCTTGCAGAAGCAATCACCACTTTTGCCGCAGATAGAGAGCTGGCTCCGGCACAGATCGCACTTGCATGGCTCCTTCATCAGAAACCGTGGATCGTGCCGATTCCCGGAACAAAACGGATGGATCGATTACAGGAAAATATGAGTGCTGCCTATGTAGAATTATCCGAAGAGGACTGGACGGGATTAGAACAAATTTTAAACCATTATCCTATTTCCGGTGAGCGGTATGCGCCAAGTATGTTACAGATGACAGGAAAATAATAAAAAAGGAGAAAATGAAATGAAAAGTTTTATTTATTCATATCCAACAAAGAACTATTTTGGTATCGGTTGTGTAAAGGAAAATCTTTCCAAAGTATTAAGCGCCTATGGAGAAAATGTGCTGCTGGCTTTCGGCGGCGGTTCTATTCAGAAAAATGGTATTTATGAAGAAATTACCGGGATTTTGAAATCCGCCGGCAAGAGCATTACTGAATTTTCTGGGATTATGTCCAATCCGACCTATGCAAAGGTGCAGGAGGGCGCGGCTCTGGTAAAGGAAAAGAAGATTGATTTGATCCTTGCGGTGGGTGGCGGTTCTGTCATTGACTGCTGCAAGATTGTGTCCGCGCAGGCAAAACTGACGCAGGATATTTGGGAAATGGAATTTACTGACCACAAATATCCTACGGAATTTGTCCCTATGGTTGCTGTTGTAACAGCTTCCGGTACAGGCGCGGAACAGAATAATGGCGCAGTCATTACCCATGAGGAAAAGAAAATCAAGGCAGGTGTACTGGGCGCACACGCTGATATTGCATTTCTTGATCCCGCCTATACATTGTCATTACCAATGATACAGGTGATGTCAGGGGCTTTTGATACGTTGAGCCACAGTATGGAAACCTACTTCGGCAGCCCGGAGGAGAATAATCTGTCTGATGACATTTGTGAGGCTGTCATGAGATGTGTGATTCGTAACATGCGGATTTTGAAGGATGATCCGAATAACCTAAATGCCCGCAGTGAACTGGAATGGGCGTCTGCAATGGCGGAGAATGGTATTCTGAAAATTGGTAAAACATCCTCTTTCCAGGCGCATCAGATTGAGCATCAGCTCGGCGCGTACACGGACTGCAATCACGGGCAGGGGCTGGCAGTGATTCATCCGGTTTTGTACCGCAGACTTTGTGAAGGGTCACCGGTTAAATTCGCCCGCTTTGCAGTCAACGTTTTTGAGGTGTGCCCGGAGGGAAAAACAGAATCTGAGAATGCACAGGAGGGTATTGCAAGTTTGTCTGCCTTTATTAAGGAGATGGGACTGCCAACTACATTTGCTGAAATGGGACTAAAAGAAGATACGGACTACCGCAGCGTGGCGGATTCTTCCAACATTAACACAAATGGCTGCTTCAAACCGCTGACACATGATGATATTTATGAAATCCTGATGGATTGCAGATGACAAGGAGGTCGTTATGAAAAAGTTTTTTGTTATTCTATTGAGTCTGTCTTTTGTATTTGGTCTTGTTGCCTGCGGCGACAGTAATTCTGGTAATATGTCAGACACTGCATCGTCCGAAACACAAACGGACTCTGAGCCGGAAACTGAGCCGGAGATTGAGCCGGAAAGTGATTCCACAGCGTCTGATGAAGAATCAGCAGCCCTAATGGAAGAACCCGCAGAAACCGGAAGCGGAAAAACTCTTGTGGTTTATTATTCTGCTACCGGAAATACAGAAGAAGTTGCAAATTATATCGTTGCTCTCACGGGAGCGGATGTTTTTGAACTGGAACCGGTAAATGCTTATACCAATGCTGATCTGAACTATAATGATGATAATAGCCGTGTAGTTCGTGAACACGATAATCCCGAGGAGCAGGATGTTGAGCTTGTAGCGTCCACTGTAGAAAACTGGGATGAGTACGAAACAGTGTTTATCGGTTACCCTATTTGGTGGCACATCGCTGCATGGCCTGTTAATGGCTTTGTTAAAGCAAATGATTTTACAGGTAAGACGGTTATTCCTTTCTGTACTTCCGCATCTTCTGATCTTGGCGAGAGCGGCAGTCTTCTGGAGGAAATGGCTGGAACCGGTGACTGGCTGGAAGGGCAGCGCTTCAATTCCAGTGCTTCGGAAAGTGATGTTAGTTCTTGGATAGATAATTTGGGATTGTAATCGGATTCTTGTTTTAAAGGAGAAAATTATTAGGTATGGCATACGGAATTGCTGCAGATACAGCCATTCTTATTCTAAAGTATTCTCTGTCGCTCTCTCCTTAGATGACAGCATATACAGGATTTGTCTGATATTATTATTTTAGGAAAAATTACTTCCGATTTTTCTATATTAAGTGATTTAGAAGATCGGATAGATGTGAATGTGGTATCAAAAAATAAGGACTAAATAGCAAGGTAAGTATATCTTGCCCCCAAAGGTCAATCTGTCTTGTGCGGATTGGCCTTTTTGCTTTGTATTTTATGAAAGAACAGCGCATTCTATTGCAGATGACCGATTATCCCAGCTATACGACCGATCATCACACTTTCGGAACTCAGCTTTTATTCTATGATAATATCTAGGTCAGAAGGCAGTATGAATTTGCAGTACCGCCTAAAATACGATCAAGGAGGAATGATTATGAACGTAACAGTAGCATGGGAAGACGTCATCAGCGTTGTTTCGCAGATCTCCGGTTATTTGATTGTGATCGGAATCCTGTTTGTGGCAATGGTGGCAGCATTGATTCTTGCAAGGAAAGCAGGAAAACCGAAGTCTGGTTTTATCCGCTGGCAGTCGGTGATCGCCTTTCTTGCGGCAACAGCAGTAATGGTAAACACGATTTTGTTAGTGCCTATGGCAGACCTGATCTCTGCTTCCATGGTTGAGATTGGAACCTTAAGTGAGGAAACTTCGAATAATTCCCGGGCAATTGTGGAAGAGGTTGCCGGTGAAGGAATCGTAATGACAAAGAACGAGGAAGGTACGCTGCCTTTGACAGGCGTGGAGAATCTGAACGTATTCGGATGGGCATCTACGAATCCCATCTATGGCGGAACCGGTTCGGGAACCATTGACGCATCTACGGCGGTTGACCTGTTAGGCGGTCTTGAGAACGCCGGATTTTCACTGAATACAGAGCTTTCTGATTTTTATAAGGAGTACCGTGAGGATAGACCTATAATCAGTATCAATGATGGCCAGGACTGGACATTACCGGAACCAACGGTAGACAGCTATACGGATGAGATGTTGGATAATGCGAAAGATTTTTCTGATACGGCCGTGATCGTTTTCGGACGTCCCGGCGGGGAAGGCGCGGATCTTCCAAATGATATGGGAGCGGTTCTGGATGGTTCCTATAATAAAGGGACTAAATATACGAATGCGTTGTATACGAACAATGGCAGCTATGATGATTTTGAAGCAGGGTCTACCTATTTGGAACTCAGCCGGACAGAGAGAGAGCTGGTGGAAATGGTCTGCTCTAATTTCGAAGATGTGATCATTGTCTACAATGGCGCGAATGCATTGGAAATGGGATGGACAGAGGAATTTGAACAGATTAAGGGCGTGTTGCTGTGCGCAAGCCCGGGAGCTACCGGTTTTAATGCATTGGGACAGATTATGAACGGCACAGTAAATCCATCCGGTAAGACAGTAGATACCTGGCTGCGTGATGTTACACAGTCACCGACCTTCAATAACTTTGGACACTTCAATTACAGTAACGTAGATGAGGTGACAGAGGCGGCACAGGCGGCATGGGAGAGAGCAGACGGCATTGTTTCTTTCGTAAATTATGTGGAAGGTATTTATATTGGATACCGCTATTTTGAAACAGCCTATGCAGAGGCTGAAAGAAATGGATTTGATTTCGATTATGACGAAGCAGTGATGTATCCATTTGGCTATGGATTAAGTTATACAAGCTTTGAGCAGGAGCTGGGAGACATCAGTGAGGCGGACGGAACGATTTCTGTGGATGTGACAGTTACAAATACAGGGGATACCGCCGGCAAAGATGTGGTTGAGTTATACTATACTCCACCGTATACCAACGGCGGAATCGAAAAAGCGGAAGTAAACCTGGCTGCATTCGATAAGACAGAATTGTTAGAGCCAGGTGCGTCAGAGACAGTAACCTTGACCTTTGATGTAGAAGATATGGCATCTTATGATACCTACGGAGAGGGCTGCTATGTCCTGGAAGAAGGAGAATATGGCATTTCCCTCAGAACAGACGCGCATACGGTTGTCGCGGAGGACGCTTATACGGTGGATGAAGATGTAGTATACAATGAAAGTAATCTTCACAACGGAGATCTGGAAGTGGCAGACAATAAGCTGGAATTTGCAGAAGGCGAGATCACCTATCTTTCCAGAGCAGATGGATTTGCAAACTATGCAGAAGCTACAGCGGCACCATCCGATTTTGAAATCCATACAGAGGTGACCGCGAACGGTACCTATGATCCGACACAGTACAATAACGCGGATGATGAGATGCCGGTTACAGGCGCGAATAATGGTCTGGAGGTTTATGATCTGCGTGGCGCGGATTATGATGACCCGCAGTGGGAAGAACTTCTGGATCAGGTTACAGTAGATGAAATGGTCAATGTGATTGCAAATGCAGGATTCCAGACTGTCAAGATGGATTCTGTGAATAAGTTCTCAACAATAGACAGCGACGGACCGGCAGGAGTCAATTCCTTTATGGTAGGGGCGTATGGTACCGGTTATTGTGCGCAGGTTCTTCTGGCTCAGACATGGAATACGGATCTGGCTAATAAATTAGCAGACGGTATCTGCAAAGAGTTTATAGATTTTGGAATCCATGGATGGTACGCGCCGTCTATGAACCTTCACCGCTCTGCGTTTGGAGGACGTGATTTTGAATATTACTCAGAGGACAGCCTGTTAAGCGCGAGGATGGCAGTGGAAGAATGTGCGGCGGCTTATCCATATGGTGTATATCCATATATCAAACATTTTGCGTTCAACGAGCAGGAAACAAACCGGAACGCAGTCCTTTGTACATGGCTGACAGAGCAGGCAGCACGTGAACTTTATCTGGAGCCATTTGAAGAATGTGTAAAAGAAAATGACGGTTCCGCAATGGCAGTGATGTCTTCCTATGTATATGTCGGTGCTGAATGGGACGGCGGATGTGCTCCGCTGCTGAACGATATCCTCCGCGGAGAATGGGGATATCAGGGCATGGTTCTGTCTGATTACTTTGGAAACTATGGATATATGGATGCAGATAAGGCGGTGCGCGGCGGAACGGACGCAATGCTTGGGACAACCGGAAATGATGCGATTATGACAGATCAGGAGAGTGCTACATCTGTATTGGCTATGCGTCAGGCAGTGAAAAATATTCTGTATACGGTTGTAAACAGCAATGCCTATAGTGATGAGGCCTATGCGGCAGGAAACGCAATGCCGGGATGGCAGAAGATCCTTTTTGGAGCAGATGCGGCGATTGTTATCGTATTGGCGGCATTGGAGGTATTGTTGATCAGGTCTTATAAGAAAAAGAAAGAGCAGGCAAAATAAAGAACTATTGATAAATACCAAATTTAAATGATAAACAGTAGCGGAAACTACTACTGTAGATTAAAGATATAGCCTTCTGAATATGCAGGAGGCTATATCTAAAAGGAGAAGACGAAGATGAAAAATCAGAAATTGATTTCCCAAATGTCTCTGGAGGAGAAATGTTATCTGCTTTCAGGAAAGGATTTCTGGCAGTCCAGAAGTGTAGAGAGATTAGGAATCCCGAACATGGCTTTGTCGGACGGACCTCACGGGCTTCGGAAACAGGAAGGGGCAAGTGACCAGCTCGGCCTGAATGGAAGTGTCCCTGCGACTTGTTATCCTACGGCGGCAACTGTTGCGAACAGTTGGAACCCGGAATTAGGTGAGGAGATAGGAAGATATCTGGGCAATGAAGCAGCAGAGCAGGAAGTAGCCGTTCTTCTCGGCCCGGGGATGAACATAAAGAGAAGCCCTTTATGTGGGCGAAATTTTGAATATTTCAGTGAGGACCCCTATCTGGCGGGCAAGATGGCAGCAGGATATATCAGAGGGATTCAGGAAAATGGAATTGCGGCGTGCCCCAAGCATTTTGCCGCAAATTCACAGGAACTGAGACGTATGGCAAGTGATTCCGTAGTGGATGAGCGAACTCTCCGGGAAATTTATCTGACCGGATTCGAGATTGCGGTAAAAGAGGCACACCCGAAGTCTATCATGACTTCCTATAATCAGGTAAACGGCGTATACGCCAATGAAAACCACCATCTCTTACAGGAAATTTTGCGGGATGAATGGGGATTTGATGGCTTTGCCGTTTCGGACTGGGGAGCTTCCAATGACCATGTGGAAGGTGTCAGGGCAGGCTCCCATCTGGAAATGCCTACTACCGGCGGAGATTCGGATGAAGAGCTGATTCGTGCGGTGGAGGATGGGAAACTTCCCGAAGCGCTTTTAGACCAGAGGGTGGATGAACTTCTGGATGTGATATTATCTACAAATAAAGCGGTAGCGGCCGGAAGGTCAAAAGGGTTTAGTAAAGAAAGCCGCCAGAACATGGCACAGAAGGCCGCGGAAGAAAGCATTGTATTGTTGAAAAATGAGGATGGGATTCTTCCTTTGCTAGAAAATACCAGAGTGGCGGTCATCGGTGAATTTGCCAGGAATCCCCGTTATCAGGGCGCCGGCTCTTCGGTAGTGAATCCTACAAAGTTGGAAAGCGCGATGGAAGTGCTCAATCAGTTCCCGATTCATGTGGAAGGCTATGCACCAGGTTATCACCGTACTGGTCCGGCAGACCCGGCACTGGAAAGGGAAGCTGTGGAACTTGCCAAAAAAGCGGGAGTGGTATTGTTATATATCGGTCTGGATGAGATTTCAGAATCAGAAGGTCTGGATCGTCCGAATATGAAGATGCCGGACAGCCAGATTCAGCTTCTGGAAATGATCTCAGAAGTGAATCCCAATGTGGTGGTGGTGATGTCCGCAGGTTCTGCGGTAGAAATGCCCTGGCTGAAAAACTGCAAGGCGCTGATCCATGGTTACCTCTGCGGACAGGCAGGCGCAAAGGCTATGCTTCGGGCACTCATGGGAGACGTCAATCCATCCGGAAAGCTGAGTGAGACCTATCCGATGAAATACGAAGATGTCCCATCCGCTCCCTATTTTCCATCGAAGGAAAGGACAGTGGAGTACCGGGAAGGGCTTTATGTAGGATACCGTTATTTTGAGACTGCGGAGATACCAGTATTATTTCCCTTTGGCTATGGGCTGAGTTATACCACGTTTTCTTATAGTAATCTGAAAGTAGATAAGGAAAAAGCAGTTTTCGATATTACGAACACCGGAAACAGGGACGGAGCAGAGGTTGCGCAGATGTATGTCAGCGCGAAATGCAGCGGTGTCTACCGTCCGAAAAAGGAACTGAAAGGGTTCCAAAAGGTCTTCCTGAAAGCAGGTGAGACAAAAACGGTGGAGATTCCCATCAGCCGCGAAGCATTCCGATATTTCAATGTAAATACAAATGCGTTTGAAGTGGAAAGCGGAGAATACGAGATTTTAATCGGCTCCAGTGTGGCAGATATCCATTTGTCCGAAACCGTAGATGTCATTGGTACAGAAGCACCGCTTCCTTACAATAGCAGCAGGCTGCCGCATTATGTATCAGGGCAGATTAAAGATATTCCGGATCAGGAGTTTGCGGAGCTTCTGGGTCATAGGGTTCCGAACGGACACTGGAGCGGACAGCTTGGCAGGAATGATGCCATCTGCCAGATGTATTACGCAAAGAGTGCTCTGGCAAGAATGATCTATAAGATCATGACAAACATTTTAAATAAAAGTATGGCAAAGGGTAAACCGAATCTGAACCTGATGTTCAATTATAATATGCCGTTTCGGGCAATCGGAAAGATGGCAGGGGGAATCTGCAGCCAGGAAATGGTGGATGGGATCGTAATGATCGTAAACGGACACTTCTTCAAAGGATTTGGGCAGGTGATCGGCGGCTTTTTCCGCCAGCAGAAAGTCAGGAAAAAGGCAAAACAGATGAACTAAAGGCATTATCTATCTATGATATGAGGAGGAGAGAAATATGGGATTTTTTCAAGATTTTGCAAAAAAACATCCGAAGGCGGCACAGTGGATACGTGAGGGAGGACTGTTCTTTCTATTCAGCAACCTCGTAACAGTGTGGCAGTATATCCTGATCCAGTTCCTGCCCGCCGCATTCTCCGCTTATGCAGATGTGGAATGGATGTGGCCCGGAATCCGGATGGAACTGTTCGGAGCGAATTTTACATTTAATGTCCTGGGCTACAGCGTAGCAGACGGCGGTTTGGCATATTTCATCGCCTATCTGATCGCGACCTTTACAGCCCAGTGTATCAACTTCCCGTTGCAGAGGAATATCACATTCCGCAGCCATGGGAAGATTCCGCCACAGATTGTGGGATACTTTTTCGGCTGGGTAGGCGTAACACTGGTAGTGAACTCCATCAACAGTATCTGGGTCGGTGTGGCCGGTACCCTGGGTGTGCCGGATTTTATTTACAACATTATCACAACGGTCCTGACCGGCGGCGTGTCCATGGTGATTTTTTTTGTTGTCAATAAGATCATATTCCCGGAAGGAGAAGTAAAGAAGGAAGAGAAAAAATAATCTTTAGGGACGAACGTAAATGGAAACAGTGGACAGAACAAGAGGAAATGTCATTGGAACTGCCCGCAAATCTTTTAACAGAGGATATACTTTTTTGAAGGGATAGCGTATAATGGGGCCAGAGCGAATCGGGATTTGAGAAAAGAGAGGAGTGAACTTTTCATGACAAATATGGAAAAAATACAGCTTTGTCAAGAGATAGTCAACCAGATTCAGGAAGAGAGCCAACGGCCCATATGCCGCCTTGGGCTTAGCCGGGAGTCCTTTGCTGTTACTGACAGTCATTTAGGCGGCGTTCCCTATGTCCCTCGTGATGGGCGGATTCCCACCGATGAGGAAGGAAACCAGCTTTGGCTGTGCGCCCAGATTAACTTCGCCCAGATGCCCCATATGGATAACTTTCCGGAATCGGGTTTGTTACAAATTTTTTTGGAGGATTGGCACTTTGGCGACTTTGGTCTGGAAGATGGTCCTTTTCCCGCTCAGGAGTACTGGAAAGCGCTCTATTACCCTGAGGTTGACAAAACGGTCACGATGGAGGAGTGCGAAGCGAAGATGGCCGTTCCCTGGGCGGAGGCCAAGCGCAGCAATATGCCCCGTCCGGCCAGCAAGTTCGATTTGCAGGACATTGAGCAGGGACATGACTCCTTGTGGCGTTGTCCGGAGATTCCGCTGAGAATCAATTTTCAGAGCGTAGAATATGAGGGAGTTAACGATGAGGATTTTCGTTTTGACACACTCTTTGCTTCTGCTTTGGAGAGACGTCTGCCTGGCGCTGATCCGGAAGAATTTATGCCTTACAGACTACGCGATGAGACCTCCGAAGAGCGGGAAATTCTCACCAAAATACGCAAGCAGATTAAGGGCGGCGGCTGTAAGATGGGTGGTTATCCCAGTTATCTTCAGGACGATCCCAGGCTGTACGATGAGGGGGAGGGTTGGGCCGAATGCGATACTCTGCTTCTACAGTTGTATGATGATACCTATAACTATCCTCAAGAGGATATCGGAGAGATGGACCTTTATCTGAATGGCGGCCCGCTTAATTTTATTATCCGGGCTGAGGATCTGAAAAACAGGAACTTTTCCCGGGTACTGGCACAATGGGCATGTACATAAATGGAAAGAAAGCATAATTTCCGGCTTGTTTTATTCAAATCTTTTTCATCATCCTGGTAGACATAAGGCAGGTCTCGCCGTTGATAAAATAGATGATCCGATTTTTTGCATCTACTTCCTCGATATTGTTCTTATTTGCCAGGAAAGAACGGTGGCAGCGCACAAATCTGTCATCCAATGCGGCCTCCAGTTCTTTCATTGCGCCGGAGAATTCTATCTGTCGGTCCTTGGCGTGTAAAATGACCTTGTGGATGTTGGCGGAGGTTTCAAAAAAGAGGATATCATTATAATCTACGTTGATTTTCCGTTCCCCTATCTCAATCGTGTAGGTTTTATGTACTTTATTTGTCTGCAGTGTATGACGTTCCAATGCGTGAAGCAGACATTCCCGGATTTTTACACCTATCTCAGCGGGATTGTCCTTCAGCACGAAATCCATTGCTTCTACCCGGTATTGGAACGTCATATAGCTTAATTCTGAGTGGGCTGTGATAAATACGATAAAACCGCGGGGATCAAACTTTCGGATTTCCTGAGCAAGCTTCATTCCATTCATATCACATTTTAAGTCAATGTCAAGAAAATAGATGCCTGTATTTTGGCTGGATTTGACAATTTCCAGCAGCTTATAAGGATCAGGAGTATCCAGAACAAGCCGCATATCCAACTCCTCGATCAGAACCGTATTGTGGATATTCTGCACAACAGATTTCCGCTGTGCGTCGTCATCTTCACACACGAAAATATTCAGCATTTGGCCTCCTTCCCGGCGGCAATCTCCATATACTGTGTAAAACAGCCGTCGTGCATTGTAGTCTCTAAAAGTATATTGTCATAGGAACTGATGATTTTTTGTGCGTTCGACATACCGATTCCCTGATGCCCTGCCTTGGTGGTAAAGCCCTGCTGTTTTAATTTATGTAAAGCAAGATTGTCACCTTGAAAACTGTTGCTCACAATGATCGCTGTCGTATTCGGGTTATGAATGATATTCAGACCGACTTTGGGCTGTGTTGTTTCTAGTGCCGCCTCAATCGCATTGTCCAAAAATATTCCCAGGACCCGCGCCAGATCCACGGTATCCATAGAAAAGCAGGAAACGTAATCCGGAATATCAATCGTTACATCAATTCCTATTTCATGGGCGTAAATCATTTTCGTGGAGAGCAGGCTTTTGATCTCCAACACACCAATATTACTTAGCTGGTTCAGCTTATAGTCTCCTTGTGTAATCAAATTTTGAGTGGGGAGGATTTTCTCCTCAAAAAAATTCTTCAATTCTTCCATATCTCCATTGTCAATATAACCGGACAGCGAAGCGAGGATATTTATATAATCATGCTTAAAGGAGCGAAGCTGGTCATACATGTTCTCCAGATTCCGGGTGTAATCCTGCAGATCCTGAAGCGCTCTTTGCCTTGCCTCTGTCTGTATTTTTTCACGGTATGCCCTGAACATGGACAGAAACAAAAAAAGTGTGACCAGAAAGTAGCTAAGAAAGAGCAGCCCATTGTAATAAATCAGTCCAGAGATGGGAAGATTCCCTCTGACACCTGTGTTAAAGAAAAACACGATGAAAAAGAGGAGTAAAGCTGCATCGATCAAATACCATATCTGCTGAATCTGAAATATGCCTTTTCTGTTTAGTATCATCCGTCGTATTGCCTTACCGCATAACAGCGTAATGAGGAAAAACAGCAGTGTCTGGACAATTACGATACAAGGTGCGATATAAGGATTTTCCCATATCCACACAGGGAGAAGTGCATTCCGGACAGCGGCTGACACATTCTCCATGATAATGGAGAACACAAATCCCCAAAAGCCCATGCAGATATTTTGCGGGCGGGTATCCCGGTAACTGAGCAGCCCATACAGGCAGATTACGATCAGAACACTAAACACGCCATATTGTTTGAATGTCAACAGTGGTATGGGCAGCATGGCGCAGAGCATTAAAATATGAAGTACCACAAATGCTTTCAGTCCCATTTTTTGAGGCCAGTGATTGCGGATTGAGATTGCCATCCGAAATGTAGGTAACAGCAAAGCAAGATAGGGTTCCATGTAACCTCTCCTTTCGAGGCACGTAAGCCGTATCTATTATACTGAATAAGATACCGGATATCAAGAGTCAGGCAAAAATGATGAATAAACGATGTATTCAAAAGGCAGGCAGAGCGTTTATGACAGCAGGGGAGCCTTTTGTGATAGTTTTGCGAGAAGGGATGATGTCTCTGTTATACTATATTCATACAAAGGCCGTGAATACGGCGGGAAAGGGGTTTTATTGATGAAATTAACAACAACTGAAAAATATGCGCTTGCTGTGTTGGAAGTGAAAGGTAAACTGTCTGATCTGCAAAAGAAGGAGCGTGGGGTCTGCCTGGTTGCATCCTGCATTTGGGATATGATGGAGTCAGAGTGTGTAATGTCTGATGAAAAGGGAAGGTTTATAGTTTCAGCGCCTCTCCCGGGCTCACTCTCCTACTGTAGTTCCATTTATGAGATGCTGCAGAAAAAGCCCATGAAGCCGAAGAAGATTGTTCGGGACTATATGGTTACTCTGACAGACAAGCGTATCAAGTCTCTGGCAGAAGATATCGCGGATCATCTGATCAGCAAATCCGCGTTAGTAGCAGAGCAGCAAGAGGGTTTGCGGAAAACAAAATTGTATCATGTGGATCATGCCATCATTTCAGATGATATGTCTGCATTGAAACATATGGATGAGACAGTTACCCCTGCTCAGTTCATGCTTGCGATTCTTCTGCTGAAAAGCGGCACAGCGAAAAAACTGCTGAATAAAGAGGAATTGTCTGAACTGAAAAAAGCAGCTAAGGAGGATCGGGGGGAATTCCAGCCTTATGTGAAAGAGATGATTAAGGCTGTAGATATGACAATCACTGTAGGCGCTGCGGCTGCGGTCAGCGGCTCTCTTTCATAATAATGTCTACATGAAAAATGATACTTTATGGTAAAAGCCCGGGGCTTCAATCTGTCTTATCTAAAAAGCCAGCCTTCTTCCTTCCAATTTTTCATTTATGGAAGGAATGAGGCCGGTCTTTTACTTTTGTGGAAGTGTTCAGGATACTCTGTTTCTATTCTTCTAACCGTTCACGCAGCACCTCAACCTTGCATTCATGCCGTTTCTTTTCATCTTTTCGATCATACGCAATCCCTACGGCAAGTATCCGTCCCGTACACTTTGGTTCTTCGCCCATTCTGCCGTCAAAGTTTGTTGCGTATCGTCGGTCTTTAATCTGCCGGATCGCGTTGTCTGATGTGTCATCTACTTTCAATTCCAGAATAATCCCGTCCTCTTCCTTTTTGTAAGGATAGAAAATATAGTCCACATAGCCGGTTCCTGAGCGGTCTTCCAACCGGATATCATAATACTCCCGCGCCTGGAGATACACAAATGTGATCACCTTGGAAAGCTCGGCTTCATCGTTGTATCGGATCAGAGGACTTTCTGTATTATGGGCATGTTCCAGTATCTCCACCATGGTATCGGTGTCTCCGGCCTTCGTCGGTCGCCGCAAGCATTTTGGCGGATTCCATGGTCCAGTAACTGTGAACCTGATTGTATGACAAGGCTCCGATAATGGAGCGGGGGTTATAAAGACGCCTGCCGGACATTGTCTGATAGCCGTTGTACCAGAGCCGAAGCTCGTCACGAGTGACCTTCGGATCCGCCTCCAGTTTCAGATATTTCTCATATAGTGCATCGACTTCTTCTTCCGTAAAACCAAAATATTTACTGTACTTTTCCTGAATTGCCATGGAAAACTCAAAAAACATGTTCAGCTCTGAACCGCTGGAATATTTGGAAATAGGGAGAATGCCGGTCATATAGACCATCTCAACATATGCCTTGTCTTTCAAAAGGAGACTTAAGAATTTGGTAAATGCCTCCCGGTCATCGTCTGTAACAAACTTCTGATGATAAATATAATCCCACTCGTCCAATACAAAAATAAATCTGCCGCCATCGCAATATTCGAGAATCCTATTCATTGCGTCCCATACAGCATCCTCTTTTTCAATCTCAGCATCCGGATAGGCTTTTCTCAAATCCATGTTCAACTGCCTTTTGATTCTGGAAATGTACTGTGCGTAAGTTGTGATTTCATCTGACATTTCATTGAATCTGATAAAAATCACATTGTGTTGATTCAAATGTTCTTTATACCATGGATATCCGGCAACGTTCAGCTTGTCAAACAAGTCACTGCTGTCCACACATTTCCCCAAAAAAGCAGCGAGCATATTGGCCATAGTTGTCTTTCCAAAACGTCGTGGTCTGGTGATGCAGATATATTTGGGATCTCTTCCCCTCACCACATCCATTTTTCCAGATGCGTTCTTACGTAATTCCACAATAGGTACGAGTTCGTTCAGGATAGCTGTTTTATCCACGAAATAGGTCATAGAAACATCTTACTGAAATAACATATAAGCGCTTTTACTGTTCAGATAAATTCCCATTTATTTACACGCTCCTTCCGCGATACGCTGATTTTCACGTAGACTGTAACTTCTTTCGTACAATTATTATATTCGATTTAGAATTGCTTTACAAGCATTTTGAACAGATGTCAACAATGGAACCATACATTCAAAACCGAATCAGGAAGTGTTTTTAAAGGCTGCTGAGTTTCTGGGACTTTAATATTGACACAGGGAAAGTTATAAGTTCTAAAAAGTCCTCAATAGTGGGTATACTATTTATAGGAGCCTGAGCTCTGGTGAATAATATTCAGATGATTACGATTTTTCTTTATATAGAAAAGTACAGCGGTGAAAAAAATAAGCTAAAAGAATTGATATTGTTTTGTGGAATCACTATAATACAAATAAGTACACTTATATTACTGGAGAAAGGGAGGCAGAGTCTATGGATTCAAAGGTGATCAAATCAATATTGGAAATAGGAGAAACTATTGCAGTAGAATTCAAGCGTTGTGGAAATGGCATTGAGAATGACGTTTACGAATCCGTATGCTCTTTTTTGAATCGTTTTGGCGGAGATATTTTTTTAGGAGTGCAGGATGATGGGACAGTCTGCGGCGTGCCTGAAAGAGCGGCTTCGGACATGGTAAAGAACTTTATAAGCTGCATTAGTAATCCGGTATTGTTTACACCGACGATTTATTTATCACCCAAAATTGTAAGATATGAAGGAAAAACGATTATCCATGTACATGTTTTACCTAGTGCAGAGGTGCATAGTTTTAAAAAAACAATTTATGATCGAGTAGATGATGCGGATGTGAAAGTAACCTCAACATCTCAGATTGCACAAATGTATATTCGTAAACAGGAAATTTTTACAGAACGTAAAGTTTATCCTTATGTGAAAAAATTAGATCTTCGGCTTGATATGCTTCCCCAATTACGTGTGATGGCTTCAAATCAAAGTAATGGGCAGGGGCATCCGTGGAGTAAAATGACTGATGATGAACTGTTGAAAAGTGCAAGATTGTATACAATGGATCGTGTAACGGGTGAGCAGGGATTTAATCTGGCGGCGGTGATGCTTTTGGGAAAAGATGATGTGATTTTGGATATTGTTCCAGCTTATGTGACGGATGCCTTGCTTCGGCGTGTTAATGTGGATCGCTATGATGACAGAGAAATCGTGCAGACAAATTTGATAGAAAGCTATGAACGTTTAATGGAATTTGGACGTAAGCATTTACTGGATTATTTTTTTCTGGAGGATGATCAGCGCAAGAGTCTGAGAAATATTATCACCCGCGAGATGATTGCAAACACATTAATTCACCGGGAATATACGAGTTCCTATCAGCTAGGATCTGGTGTGCGGAATTTGTTTAAATACAGCAAATTTTACTCTGGCAAAAATCCTGAGTTTATTGAAGGGGATATTTTTAGAATTATAGTACCTCTAAAAGAAGAACAGGAAGAAATTACCACCCAGTCCACCCAATCGGCCACCCAGTCCACCCAATCGGCCACCCATTTAAATGGAATGGATTCGATACAAGAAATTATGAAACTTATTGGACAAGACCCCTTTCTTTCTCAAAAACAAATGGCTGAAAAACTTCATTTAAATCAAAATACACTGAAATATTACATTAAGAAAATGCGTGAAAAAGGAATGATAGAAAGGGTCGGTTCTAGTCGAAAAGGAAAATGGATTCTTAAATAAAGAATATATAGTATAATAGAGCCGCAAAATACAAAAGAGCTTAGGAGAATAATATGGCGAATGAATCTGGAACATGGATCATGCATGGAGTTGCAGAAGATGATCCTAAGTGTATACATACGGTAGATGAAGCAATTGAATATATAAACAAGGTTGGATTCCTGCCATTGTTTCAGAATGAAATTCCAGGCTTTTCTTTAGAAGAGCGCACTGTCCCGGAGCATTGGTGGAGTGACAGCCTTGAGCGTGATCCCTGGAGATGGCGTGAACGGATTGCCAGAAGCGGGCAGGTAGCTTATGGCAAGTTTTTTGATAAGAAGGCCGGCTTCATTTCTAAAGAATGGTTTCCGCATTTTGCAAATTATCGCAGGGATGGATATGACTTCGATGCATTATGGGATGATGAGATGGCTTCCATACGTCAGAAAAAGATCATGGATCTTTTTGCAGAGGAGAATGCAGATGCAGAGTTATATTCCTTTGAGGTGAAGAAGAATGCAGGTTTTGGAAAAGACGGAGAGAAGAATTTTGAAGGTACTGTAACAGATTTGGAAATGAGGTTGTACCTTTGCATGAGAGATTTCAGACAGCGGAGGAATCAGAAGGGAGAGGAATACGGCTGGTCGATTGCCGTATATTCTACACCGGAGCATCTATGGGGATATAATCATGTGACTTCTGCTTATAAGGAAACACCAGCACAATCCTGGGAGAAGATTGCAGCGCATATGAAAGTGCTCTATCCAATTGCGGTAGAGGCACAAATACGCAGAATGCTTGGTATTTCAAAAGCTGGCAGCACGATTATACGTAGAAAATCGAATCGTACGGAGGCAAAGGATTGGATTATTCCGGCCAATCCAAAATACTTTGATGTGGTCGGAGCATTTGAGGCGTCCAATATTGTCACCTGGAAGCAGAGCAGTGATATTCATGTAGGCGATATGATCTATATGTACGTAGCTGCACCTTATTCATCTATTATGTACAGGTGCAAGGCGATGGAGGTGGACATTCCCTGGCAGTATTCGGATGATCATGTGACTGTAAAGACTGCAATGAAGGTGGAGCTTTTGGAGAAGTATGAGCCGGGAGTATGGTCATTTCAGAGAATCAAGGAGTTTGGTGTATATGCGGTCCGCGGACCGAGAAGCATGCCAAAAGAACTAAAGCGTGAGATAACATTGAAGGAAACTGAGGAAAAACGGGAAATTGCTGAGAGAAGAAGCAAGACTTTATGCTCAGAGAAAGGGGGGAACGGAAGTGACAAAGGCAGGCAATGACTCAAATAAGCCAAGATATGAATTGCAGAAGGGACGGCCGCAGAGTCAGGATGGCCGTTCGGATAAAGAAATGAGATGTTATGATATATTGGATAAGTTGGGGATGGAGTATTGGCGCATCGATCATCCGGATGCTAGGGCCTATACCATGGAAGCCTGTAAAGAAATCGATCTAGTACTGGGAGCAACGGTCTGCAAGAATCTGTTTCTGACCAACAGGCAGCATACAGATTTTTATCTTTTGATGATGCCGGGGGATAAGGCATTCAAGACTAGGGAACTTTCATCCCAGATTAATAGTGCAAGGCTTTCCTTTGGTTCTGCAGAGGAAATGGAGGAAATGCTGGATTGCACGCCTGGTTCTTCAAGTATCATGGGTTTGATGAATGACAAAGAAAACCATGTGAAGCTGTTGGTGGATGAGGACGTGCTGAATGGAGAATTTCTCGGATGTCATCCTTGTATCAATACATCTAGCCTGAAGTTATATACAAAAGATGTTTTTGGAAAGCTTCTTGAAGCAATGCATCATAAAATGACGGTCGTGAAGCTGGTCGGAGAATAGGATAAGATACCCCGCTGCTTGCGGCGGGGTGGTTCTCTTCCCCTTCCTGATGTTCAAGTCTTAACAGTAACAAAATATTTTCTGTTTTCGTTTAATCTTATATCAAAATTATCTTTTGCAATTTCTTCTGTTGCATTACTGATCCCAATAATGGTTCCAATCAGTCTGCGTGCTGCAAATTTGGAAAATATCATGCCGATGATGACACTGACGATGGCAAAAACAATCAGTGTAATAAATGCTATGAAAAAAACAGTTATGTAGTTTTTTTTACAGAACGGCCAGAAGGAAACTGATAAACTCCTGTTAAATAAAAAGATGTGCATGGCACATTAGAAACAGGGAGGAAAGCCAATGATTCGAAACACATATGGTAATTTGCTGAAACCGGCAAAAATTGGCAGCATGCAGTTGAAAAACCGCATTTGTATGGCACCTATGGATTACAAATACTTCGCAGGAAATGAAGAAGATTCCAGCATGAGTTACCGTCAGGTGAAGGTATTTGAGACGAGGGCAAAAGGCGGCTGTGGTTTGATTTTTACCTGTGCGACACAGGCAGAGAGGGAGATTATGCCATATCCGAGAGAAATGCAGTTCCCGATTATTGACCGTGATGAAAGAATTAAGGAATTTGCAGAGGCAGCGGATGCAGTCCATATCTATGGGGCGAAAATTGCATGTGAGCTTACGATGGGCAGCGGACGTTATGCAGATAATGTGGATGAAGAAAAATACCCGCCTCTGGCACCCTCCGAATGCCAGACACAGTATCATCCGGAAGTCCGTGCGAGGGAAATGACCGTGCCGGAAATCAAGCATATGATACGCACCTATGCCCAGGCAGCGGGACGCCTGAAGAAAGCAGGATTTGACGCGCTCCTTGTGATGGGAGGAGGCGGATATCTGATTAACCAATTTCTTTCACCGGCATGGAACCAGAGGACGGATGCCTATGGCGGCAGCGTAGAAAAGAGAATGACATTTTTGATCGAGACGATTCAGGAAGTAAAAAAGGAAGTAGGAAATGATTATCCGATTATTGTCAGCTTGAATATGAACGATCTTCTGCCCGAGGGAGTGTCAGATTATAGAGGAATGGTTGTAGAAGAAACAATTGCGACAGCGCAGAAACTGGAGGAATTAAAACTTGTAGATGCATTCCACCTCAGAATTGGTAATTACTATAACCAGGAGTATATTGTACCAAGTGCGTATGTTACCAATGAATTGTATATGAAAAACTTCCGGCAATTTAAAAATAGTGTAACAAAACCGGTTATCTTTGAAAATAAGCTGTTCGACCCAAAGGAAATGCAACAGCTTATGGAAGAAGGAACATTGGATTTTGTCAGTATGGGAAGACAATGGATCACAGAGCCGCAGTGGGTAAACAAAGTCATGTATGAGAAAACGGTAAAACCCTGTCTTCGCTGTAATCATTGCCTGCATACACTATGGTTAGGAAAAGCCGCAGCATGTGCGGTAAATCCTGAACATGGTCATGAATTTGAAGGTAATGTTCCGTTAGCGTTAAAAAAGAAGAAAGTACTTATCATAGGAGCAGGACCGGGCGGAATCCAGGCGGCGCTTACTGCTTCCAAGCGGGGACATGAGGTCGTGCTGCTGGAAAAGGAAGACAAAGTGGGAGGTAAATTAGAAATCGTTGCAGCGCCGAGTTATAAGAAACAGTACTTGGATTATCTGGCATACCTGCAGAATGAATTGGAAGAATCGAATGTGAAAGTGCATTGTAATGTGGCGGCAGATTTGGAAATTATAGATTGCTATCACCCGGACACCGTTATTATCGCAGCAGGAGCGGAGCCAATCATTCCACCAATCAAGGGGATTCCCTTATCTGTTACGGCTGACGAAGTGTTAAGCAGGCAAAGAAACGTAACAGGTACAGTGGCCATTATCGGAGGCGGTCTTGTGGGATGTGAAACGGCACACGTTTTAGCTGAACAGGGATGTAATGTGCATATTATTGAAATGCAAGATGATGTGCTGAAGGACACTTCCTATGTAACCAGACATTCTCAATTAGATGTTCTGGAAAAAACAGGAGCAAAAGTACATGTGAATACGAAGTTGACGGAAATTGCTGAAGATGGAGTTGTAGTAGAACATAATGGACAGGAAGAAAAGATCTGCGCTGATTATGTTATCTTGGCAGTTGGTTACCGGAACCGTTCCGGTTTGTATGAGGAACTTCAGGATTTGGTAGAAGAAGTATATCAGATTGGAGATTTCCGGCAGACAAGAAAAATTTCCAGTGCTGTGCAGGAAGGATATTGGATTGCGCGCAATTTGTAAAAAGTGAAAGTATTGTAGTTTTTTATACAGAAAATCAGCATTGGATTATATAAAATAAAGAAAAAAAGAGAAAGGAAAAAAGAGTATGAAGGTAAATGGTGTGAATTTAGGTAATTGGCTGGTACTGGAAAAATGGATGAATCCTGCATTGTTTGAGGGCACGACAGCAGAGGATGAGTATTACCTGCCAAGGCAGCTTTCCAAAGAAGTGTATGAGGCAAGAATTAAGGTACATCGTTCTGAGTACATAACAGAGCGTGATTTTTCCAGAATTAAAGCAATGGGGTTGGATACAGTGCGGATTCCGGTTCCCTATTTTATATTTGGAGACAGGGAGCCGTTCCTGGGCTGTATTGAGGATTTGGATAAGGCATTCAATTGGGCGGAGCGTTATGGACTGCAGATTCTGATCGACCTGCATAATGCGCCGTATGGGCAGAATGGATTTGACAGCAGCGGACTTTCAGGTGTCTGTAAATGGTCACAGATGCCGGAGGAAGTAGAATTTGAGTTAAACGTTCTTGAAAAACTGGCAGAACGGTATGGAAACAGAAAAGGCTTATGGGGAATTGAGCTTCTGAATGAACCTGTGCTTCAGGAAATGTGGGACTTTTTGGATGTATCTCATCGCTATCCGGCAGTGGATCCTGAACTTGCGAAAGGTACAAAACCAAATACACTTGAATTTTTAAGACAGTTTTATCTGGATGCATATGACCGTATCAGAAAGCATATGCCAGAAGAAAAATATGTAGTGATCCATGATGCTTTTGTTCTGAAATCATGGAAAGATTTTATGCGTGAGGATAAATACAAGGGAGTTGTTCTGGATACTCATATGTATCTGATGGTAGCAGAAATGATGGGCTGTGAGCAGACAATTGACGGATATCTGAAGTTTATTCAAGAGAATTATGCAAAAGATATTGAAGAAATGCAGCAGTATTTCCCAGTAATCTGTGGAGAATGGTGTTTGTTTAATTCTCTGGCCTGTGGTTGGGACACAAAGGGCGGCCAGACGGTATTAAATGGAATGGATGGCGTTTCAGAGGATCTGGTAGGGGAAGAAAAAAAGAAAGAAATCTATAATGCTGTGGCAAAAGCACAGCTTGAAGCGTGGAGTAAAGGAAGCGGCCATTTCTACTGGAGCTATAAATTGCTTACGGATACTGTGAATGAACCTGGCTGGGTAGGCTGGGAGTGCTGGGATTTTGGAAGATGTGTAGACTTTGACTGGTATCCATTGAAAAAATAAGAGGCACACAGGAGGGTGAAAGAAGATGAAACAGACGGATATGAATCCAAATGCAAAACTGTCTTTTTTAGAAAGATTCGCGTTCGGTACAGGTGATTATGCGGCTAACCTTGTATATTCCGCAATCAGTGCGTTTCTACTGGTATATTATACAAATGTAGCAGGTGTCAGTGCAGCGGTAGCTGCGTCTGTAATTGCCAGTTCTAAGATTCTGGATGGCGTTACGGACCTGGCGATGGGTTATATCGTAGACCATACACATAGTAAATGGGGCAAGGCAAGGCCGTGGATCCTGCGGCTGTGTGTTCCGCTTGCTGTTTGTACGGTACTGATGTTCAGTGTTCCGGCAGGACTGGAAGGAAAAGCGAAAATTGCTTATATGTTTTTGACCTATAATCTTGTTTCTACTATTTTTTATACTGGGATTAATGTTCCGTATGCTACATTAAATGGTCTGATGACAACCAATCAGTACGAGCGTGGGCTTCTTGGAAATTTCCGTATGCTGCTTGCGACCGCAGGAACGATGACGATTAATACAGTTGTTCTTAAGATGACGGCAGCTTTTGGAAATGGAGACAGCTATACACAGCATGGTTGGACGATAACGATTTCTATTTTAATGGTTCTGTTTGTTATTATTAACATTTTTGTGTTTGCAATGTGTAAGGAACGTGTGACAGAACAGAAGACAGAAGAAAAGGGAGAGAAAGTTTCCTTTATCAAGGGACTGGTAGGATTATTTAAGAATAAATACTGGGTATTGATTGTCTGCTGCCTGTTTTCTATGTACTTTATGATGTCATGCTTCTATGGCTCAGCAGTGTATTTTACAAAATATAATCTGGGAAATGAGGGGTATTACGCAACCGTATCCAATCTCGTTTCTCTTTCACAGATTATCACGATGTTTACAACACCGTTTATCATGCGGAAAGTCAGCAAAAGGAATGTGTTTTTATTGGGATTTGCAATCTCTCTGGTAGGTTTTGGGGTAACAGGAATGACAGTAAATTATTCAGTCATTTGTGTGCTTTCCGTAATAAAAGGAATTGGTTTCGGATGCATCGGCGCGACAATGCACGGCTGTTTGCAGGATGCGATCACTTATGGAGAGTGGTACAATGGCTATGGAACGGCAGGAATGGGAAATGCGGCATCATCTTTTTGTACAAAAATTGGTTCTGGTATTGGAACGGCAGCACTTGGCTGGGTTTTAAGTGCAGGCGGGTTTGATTCAACAGCAGCTACACAGAGTGCCGCTTCTTTAAATGCGATTACATGGTCATTTTCATGGATTCCGGTAATTGCGACAATCGTATCCATGGTGTGTCTGGTATTTTATGACCTGGATAAAAAATATGACCAGGCAGTTGCCGACCTTGCAGCAGGAAAACATAGGGGCGATCAGTAAAAAAGTTATAGATCTAAAATAGAAAAGTTGACTTCATGTATTAGAAAAAGGATAACCTATGCTATCGTTTAGGGATATCCTTTTTCTAAAGTCAGGAGGAATTGAGAAATGGAATTAGAACTGTTTACAACGTTTGGTGAGGGGAGTTGGAAAGAGAAGTTCCACCAGATCATAGCATGTAAACCAGACAGCGGCGTAGAAAATCAAGTGGTGAATGTTTATCCGGAGATTGAATATGAAATATTAGAAGGCTTTGGAGGTGCGATTACAGATTCAGCGGCATATGTGTACTCTCTCATGAGTACAGAGCAAAAAAAGCAGTTAATGACAACCTATTTTTCGCCGGAGAGAATGAAGTATGAGATGGTAAGAATCCACATGGATAGTTGTGATTTTTCAAAAGAAATGTATGAAGCGATGTCTGATGAAAAAGACAGATCCTTGGAAACATTTTCTTTTGAAAGAACAGAAAAATATATTATTCCAATGTTGGAAGATGCACAGAGAGCAGCCGGAAAGCCTCTGAAGCTGATGCTGTCTCCTTGGTCACCGCCGGCATTTATGAAAACAAATCAGAAAAGAGTTCTTGGTGGCTCCTTGAAACCGGAGTATAGGCAAATGTGGGCAGACTATATTTGCCGATATATCATAGAGTTTCAGGAAAGAGGGTATCATGTAAAAAGGATTTCTCTCCAGAATGAACCAAAAGCTGTACAGGAATGGGACTCCTGCATTTTTACCGCACAGGAAGAAAAAGAGTTCTTGAGAGATTTTCTGTTTCCGGCACTGCAGAAACAGAATTTGACGGACATTGAAATTTTTATCTGGGATCATAATAAAGAACGGGTCTACGAACGTGCAAAAGCAATCATAGACAACGAAACATACGAGAAGGTGACAGGGATTGCGTTTCATTGGTATAGTGGAGACCATTTTGAGGCATTAGATCTGGTAAGGAAAAAGTTTCCCGATAAAAAAATGATTATTTCCGAAAGCTGTATCGAGTTTTATAAATTCAGCAGCGATGAAATGACAAAAAGTGCCCAGTGTCTGGCTCATGAGATCATTGGAGATTTGAATCATGGAATGACAGCTTTTTATGACTGGAATTTACTTCTGGATGAAAAAGGCGGGCCAAATCACGTGGAAAACTATTGCCTTGCCCCATTTTTGTATGATACGGTTAATAAAAAATTGATGCCACAACTACTTGGACAGTATTTAGAGCATTTTTCACATTACCTTGTACCAGGCTCTGTGCGGCTTGGATACAGTAAATATACAGAACAGATTGATGTGACTGCATACAAACGACTGGATGGAAGTATTGTGGTAATCATGCAGAATAAAGGAGAAGATATTGTCCCAGTATGTATGCGAATAGAAGGGCAGCAGGCAGAGATGATACTTTATCCAAAATCTATTTCGACAGGTATTATCAGAGAGGAATAAAACTTTATCATAATTGGCAAAGTTGGCGTGAATAATTCAGATTCATGGTATACTTGAAAATATTAAAATAGGACGGTGTTATAAATGCTGATTCCACGTTATTATTTTTTTAATGATTATGCAGAGTTATATGACTATTTTGTCTCTCGTCCACATAAGGAAAGAAAATTCCGCAAAAATGAATATCTTTGGGAGCTTGATGAGCCGATTCGGCGTGTATATTATATTAAATCCGGTATATGCCAGACCTTAGCTACCCACGAGGACGGATATCAAAAAATATTGTTCTTTCACAGTAAAGGAACCCTGTTTCCCGGATTTCATGAATCTTTTTTTAAGATTGAAAAATCCATAGTTACAAAAGCAGTCTCCGATATGGAAACTCTGGAATTTTCTCGTGAAAGTGTTTATCAGATGTTTCAGGAAAACCGCCATTTAAGTAATATTGCTT
>CANOBT010000073.1 GCA_947564305.1 uncultured Lachnospiraceae bacterium
TAGCAATATCTTCCTCTCGCGCGAGTGCGCATAAGCTTTTCTATCATAGGAAAGTTGTAGACTTTAATGCTTCACAGCAACAAGGTCTTTCCTATGATATTATATATAATGCTTTAATGTTGTTGATTCATCTGCATGTCCTAACATATCCTTTACAATGCTGGGATTAACACTATTATGGCAACTAAATACCAGCCACCATTTTATTTTTGATGGCTGGTACTCTATAAATGATTATGTAATGCGCATAATTATTCGCCCTTTTCAATCATTCTGATATTATTCTCTCTCTAACAAGTTCTCTAATTCTTCCACCATAGAATTGATGGTATCCACTTGATCAGACAATGCAATAATTTCCTTGCTATTACTCTGCACCATGCTGGCAATATTAGAAAACTCCTCATTCTCAGAATAAATACGTTTCGCTATATCCTCATTAATCTCTACGGTTCCCTGAATAACTTTGCTCTGGATTCCACGGATTGTCTCAGCCGCATCAATCGCCTCTACAGACCGCTTCAACAAATCCATCATCTTGCGGACACCTTCTACCGTTTCCATAATTACTTTGTTCTGATTCATCAACTGCTTGGCATTCTCGCTCATAAACTCCGAAACATTATTTGTGCCCATCTGCACACGCGTTACGACTTCATTCACATTTTTGAGAGAATCTTTCGTATTCTCCGCCAGATGTCCAACTTCCTGTGCGACAACGGCAAAGCCTCGTCCCGCCTCGCCTGCACGTGCCGCCTCAATTGATGCGTTCAGCGCAAGAAGATTGATTGATTCCGCAATCTCATTGATAATATCCAAAGTCTTGCCAATCTCTCCGGACTCCATCAAAAGCTTATCTGTAACTTCCTTTGTCCTACCGGTAGAACTTTCCACATCTTTGCTCATACCCATCAGATGATTCAAAGCCTTTTCATTAGACACGGAAATCTTCACCAGTTCCTTGGCAATCCGATTAACATCCTGCATCTTCACTTCCATGTTATGACTGCTCTCTTCCAGATTGAGAAGATTTTCCCTGCTCTGCTCAGATTTATCGATCATCTGTTCGCTGCTCTCCAAGAGATTCTCACTGATTGCAGACAGTTCTTGCGTAGAAGCGCTTTCCGACTGCGTTGTCCCTACCAGCACCTGACTTGCGCCTCCCAACTCACCCGCAATATGCGTCACCTTATTTAACACATTCTGTACTCTTTCATTATTTTTTTCCATCTCATCCTTTTTTGCCGAAATAAGATGACGGGAAACCATATGGACAATCAAATAAATATATATCATCGTCAGCACAAGACAAAGAACCCTGTTAATAAAAGCCGACTCAAACATTTCATCTTTTACAGGCAGGAACGCATCGCCATCTATCACCCAGGACACAATCAGCGAACCAGTAATTTCCACAATCGTTATCAATACCACTTTCGGGTCCAGAAATAATCCGGTTACTATGGTAAACAAAAAAGAAAACGCCCAGTATTCCCTGACCGGGGCCATATATAACAGTATATTATACTGTATCAGCATAATCACAATCAAAAAAATCTTACTCTGTTTCAGTTTTGACGGCTTTACGGCACCACCCTCATATCCGGTCTTTATGAAATAAATTGCAATTAGCACATATAGAACATTCGTCAGGTCACAAAATATGAACACTCCCATACTGACATCATTGTAAAAGCCCGACATGCGGTCCATTGTGCTCGAGAGTCCTCCTAATAAACAGGTAAGCGTAATTGATAATAAAGCTATCTTATACACCTTACTGATATAAACGTCTAATGCTGTCGTATTCTTCTGCTCCATTTCTTTCTTCTCCTATTCTTTAAAATTGATATAACTGCACGATTACCGTGGAACCGGCACCGATTGTAGCTATGATAATTTTATTTCCCGGCTTTGCATACAAATCCCACATTCGGTTCAAGCATAGAATGGTACAGGTATTCCCAGTATATCCATATTCACTGCCCATATAGTGATATTTTTCTTCTTGTACATTTAACAGCTTTAAAGTCTCCAGATTATCTGCATCACTCAACTGTGAAAAAATAAAATAGTCAATATCGTCTGTCGTTAAAGAATTCCGTTTTAAAACACAACGAATCTCGGTTACCACATAATCTACCATATCATCTGCCGGAGACGGAATCCACTCTAATCTCTTTTCATTCGGTTCAATTTTCTTCAACGGCACTTTAGACATTCCACATTTTGGATAAGTCACAAATTCATGAGAGCTTGCATCTACAAATACTTTTGTGTCTAAAAAACCTCGCCTCTCCTCTTCTTCTGAAGACTCTAATGCTACGCATGCAGCTGCATCGGCAAAATTTGCATATACTACAGTATCTCCCCACAATGCAATAGGTGAAATACAAAAGCAGCCTATTACTAATGCTTTGGAGATATTCGAGCTTCTCATATACTTTGAAACAACATCCATACCCAAAACTACACTTATGCAATTACAATTCATGTCAAATGCAACATTTACATTTTTCATACTATCCCCATACAGCCCCACAAGTTTTACCGCATTGGTAGGCGATAAATATTCCGGAGTATCCGAACAGACCACCAGCATTTCGATTTCCTCTAAATTTATATTATGTTTTTTCACACAATCATCAATTGCATTTCTACACATGCTGATCGCATCCTCATCCTCCGAAATTAAATATCGCTTTCGCCTTCCCATATGGTTCATGAGATGACTTGCATCCAACCCTCTCTGAGCAAAATGTTCATTAATCTCCTCGTTATATACCTTATGCTTCGGTATATACACTCCTGTACCTTTTATTTTAATATTATTCAATATTATCAACCCCTTTTTCTGTATGTACATATCCCATTTGAACATTAGTATATAGCAGCCGTCAAAACATTCGTTGGGATTTCTATGAAAAAACAACGAGAATGAAGCAGGTCGGAACACAGCCTCTTTACAATCAACCATATGACCGGCATAACCGCTTCCAAACCTTCTTCATTCCTTCTTAATGACCTTAGTCTTAGAACTTTCTCATTCTATGTAATTTATATACATCAGAGCATATTCTCCATTTCCCGAAATTCACGTTCGGTTACTTACACGCACTTCTCTATAAAGGAACTAATTTTATCCTTTACAAGAGGCGTATCCTCGTAAATAGCTGCATGTCCCTTATACGGAATCATCAACATCTGGCTATTATCAATTACTTTCCATGTTTCAATCGCAGCTGTCGGCAGCACAATCTTATCAGCACTTCCGTGTACTATGAGAGCAGGAATGGAAATCTCTCCGCAAGCCTTTAAATTGTTATAACGATTAGACGCCATCAAATCCCCGTATCCCACAATATCCGAAACTATCGTATTGGATATTATATCCGAGATACGTTCCTTTTCCGGCGCAGACGTATCCGTTCCAAAGAGTTCATCTAAGATATCGGATGTCTTATATTGCTCAATCGGCATCTTTTTCAGCTCGTCTACCAATGGCGTATGATTCTTCAAATCTCCGCCACTGCTCAGCAGCACCATGCCCGTTAACGTCAGGTTCTTGCGTATCGCAACTTCACAAGTAATTGCACCGCCCATAGAATACCCGAGCAAGATAATCTTTTCGGAAGCCACCTTCTCCTGCTGCAACTGCCGAACGGAATCCTCTACTGCCTCCGCAAACACCTTTACCTCTTCCGGCTCTTTTCCGGCAGATTGTCCATGCGCTAACAGATCAAAAACAATACAATTGTAATCCTTGAATTCCTTCGCTAACGGCAGCATTCCTTCTTTGGTCATTGTAGAACCATGTAAAAATACCAGCGTAGTATCACTGTCCTTGTTTCCGGTTCTCTCGTAAGCCAACATTATTTTTCACCCCATTTCACATTTTTCTTCTTAAATTTTTTATTTGTCAACTTATCATTTGACCCTTTTATAGTACCATAATTTGGCAGTACATAAAACGTTCCCGACGAAAACGACCTTATAGTTAGCGAAAACAATCTTTTAAAAATTGCCCCCTTGTCTTGCTTCTACCACTTCTCTATATTCTGGCTAACCCTTTTTTGTATTTCGCTTCGATACGACTTGCTAATGGTCAATATCTGTTCGTTTTGAAGAATTATTTTCTCATAATGAAACCGTACTATAAAACACTCATTTACCAGATAGGACTTATGAATTCGGATAAAATTCTCAGGCACCGTATCTTCTACCTCTTTGAGCTTTCCATAAAATTCTCTCTGCCCCGCCGTAGTATGTATCACCACTTTATGATTCATACTCTGAAAATACAGAATAGAATTATAGGGAATCTGTCCCACCCCATGTCCTCTTTTATATAAAAAGACCTTCTGCAGTCCTGTCTGTTGTTTGAAAAATCTTTGCAGCACCCCTTCAAGCGGCTCTTTCCGAACCGGCTTTATCAAAAAGTCCATCGGCTCCGTCTGAAACAATTGCATGGCATATCTCGGCTCATGAGAAAGATAAACGATCTTCATCTGAAAGTCCTGCAGTTCTTCCCATATATATTCCCCCAATTCAATTCCATTACCATCCGAAAGCTCTATATCCAAAAATAATAAATCGACTCTATTTTTTTGCTTCAATTTATTCATCAATTCCGCTTTCGAATTATATACTTGGATATTGTATTCTGCCTGTATCCTCTCACAAAACGCTAATATCTGTCCCCTCATATACTCACAAAACAACCCCTCGTCATTACAAATTGCAATTTGAAACATGTCACCTTCCCCTTCTTCCAGTTCTTCCTTCCGGGATTTTGAATGCCTTCCTATATCTGATTGCTATACCTGCCCGGCACATATAAATCCCACATATAATAGACAATTTTAGAGGTCATTTGGTTCCCCAAAAATAAAATTTTTATTGGCAGTTTGCACAAATATATGCAAGCGCTGCTCCAAACGTTCCGGGCAGAAGAATTTCTAAGCATTCTGATACCCGAATCCTATGAGTTGCCCGACAAATGAGCAACTCATCCTATGATATAAAAAAGAGCTGACCGGCAGAATGCCTTACAACCTTTCCAAGGCAGAGATAAAGGGGCAAAATAATCGCCCCCTGCCACAAAAATATGCGTAAACGAAAGTTACACGTTGTTTAATCCAACACAAGATTATCAATAATTCTTTGTGTTATCTCCCTTTTGTTAATCCAAAATGTCTCGCTAATTTTTCAGCCATTTCATACGCTGTTCTTGTCTCTTCGCGCATAAATGTTCGTACACCAAATTCTTTTGCGTTCTCATAAAATGCATTAATGGCGGCCTCTTTGCGCATAACTATTCTCCTCTGCTTTTCATCTTCGCTAACACCATGTGTATTCAAAATATTATCCATCATGCTAAGATGGTCTTCCCTTGTAAAAAACTCGCGCTCACATACTGACTTTTCAACAGACAAATATGCAATTTGATTGGCTGGCACTATTTTACTAACAGTTTTCAATTCCAGCATTCCTTCAAATAAAATCAAATCATTGCTTTTTGATAGTTCATTCAAATCATTAAGTATGTATGATGTCTGTTCTGAAATAACTCCTTTTTCCCAAGCAACCATTTCGTTAAGAGTCCAATTCCAGAAGTTAGATGCATCAATCGTCATAAAAGGATGTTTTCCTTTCTCTGCAAATTTATAGTAATCAAACCTCTTATTGTCACCACCGAAATAAAACATGTTATATTTTTGTACCAATATATTTCCAACTGTTGTTTTGCCTGAGCAGGGACAACCTAACAGAAAAAAAACGTTTGAATTTATCATATATTTCCCCTACAATATTTTTTAGAATTTTCATTCTGTGTTTGCTGACATTAATTTTATAAATCGTTAGCAATAATAATTTTCGAAATCTGTAAATCGATAAAAAGCTGTAGTTTCCGGATGTGATTCTGCAAACACAGAAGCCAATGCAAATGCCTCTTTTTGTGGAAGCCTAATTATATTTGGATAACAATAATTCAAAAGAATTAGTCCATCAAATGTCTTCATTCATATCCTCCACAAAATTCAAATTTCATTTTCTATTATACCACTCACATCTCTTACATTCCACTTATCATTTTCTAAAGTTTTCATAAAAGGCGGATTGTTAATCCATAGCAACCCGCCCATAAAATCACCACACTTCCAGACTGTCTTCCGCATCAATCCACATCTGCTTTTGCACAATCTATCCGTAAGAAGTAATCGGCATAGGTGTATACGTCGATGCTGTTATGGCGGCTGTTGTATGTGGCATAAATAATATTCATCTTTTATCTGTCCTCTTTTCATTGATTTTTGAAACCTTTGAATCAATTTATCAATTCCCATATTTTGTGTTATACTGTTTTATATGAATTGCACCAAGTAAAATATATGTTGCTCTCGATGCCGAAGCACACAAGGCTTTTACAATAAGAAAGACACCGAAAGGTACTTCAGAGATAATCGACCACCAACCGAGAAAATAGCCCTATCCATACACATAATGGATACGGCTATTTAAAATACATAGTATGCGTAGAGCTGGAAGTTTCGCTTATCTTCCAATTAAATGCAATTTCCTATTCTTCAATTGTTCTATTTATGTAGAAAGCATAACTCAGCGATACAACAACTATAAATACAGTTACTATGTACAACATCAATTTGTTTCCCTCACTAAATATGCTCAAACTATTAAAGACTGCATGCGTAATGATACATGGTATAAGGGATTTACTCTTATAGAAAATAATAACAAATATATATCCGATTGCTGTTGCGTAGCAAATTTGCATTAATGTTGGAATTAAACTTGCCCCATTCAACAAATTCACAATATGCCCCATTCCAAAAGTAATAGCACTAACGATAATGGCACTTTTTAAATTGTCTTTTGCCATCATCTTAAAAAGAAATCCACGGAAAATCATTTCTTCCAAAAAGCCCACATTAATCATGGTTATAGTGTGAAACAGGATTTCACTTGGCGTATTATTAATGTGAAAACCATTCCACAGTTGAACAGATACAATTAACAATAAGGGAATAAAATACAGATATTTCTTTAAATCTGTCACCTTGGTTAAACCGTAAAAAGTTACTCGTTTCAGGCTAATGACCAATGCCAGCAACACCACAGAAAATATAGTGTTTGTAATTGCACTTCTATAATCTGTCGTTCCAAAGTTCTGCCTGAAATAAGAATTAATTACCACATACAAAACGATTAATAACATACAACATAAATTTTCATGCTTTTCAAATATCTTTTTCATCTTAGTCTCCTTTCACAGTACAAACTGCTCCTTCAAATATTTTATCAAGTGCCCTTATTACATCCTGCTCATTATAGAGCATTGTATTATTGGCATATAAACTTGCATACCCATGAGAAAAAATGAATAATGTAGTAAAAACTTCCTTTGCAGCCTCCATCGATATGTCCAGTTCATTCTGTAGCATACCAAGCATGGGGAACAATTCTTCCGTTTCTAACAGTTCCAGCATACTAACTCCCGAAAACTCATTGGATTGAAACAGAAAACGAAAAAGATTTCTTTCCTCTATGGCGAATTTTATATAATTCATACCTATTGCCAACATCGGATTTTCGCAAGTCATCTCCAAATTCATCAGATAAGCCGTATGATACTCATCCGCCTTTTTATACACCGCTTTCTTAATATCTTCCACAGTCGAAAAATAGTATAGTACCGGCTGTGTGGAACAGCTTAACTGCTCTGAAATGCTTCGAGCCGTCACCTTGTCTGCACCTTCCTTCCGCACAATCTCAAAAGCAGTGTCCACTATCATTTCTTTTGTTATTTTTGCTTTTGGTGGCATAATTCCCTCCTCAATATAATTCATGTTATATAACATACATTATATTTTGTTCTTTGTCAATAATAAAATATGGAGCATGTGCTGGTGGATATGGCCATTGTTTGTCTGCTGAAGAAATGTCAAAGATGGATTGCTCTGTCTAAAAAAGGGTGTTTTTAATAACAAGCGTATTGTTTCTGAAAAATGGCTTGAAGAAAGTACAATGGTTAGGCTGTGTTGCGGCAAAAAATTTCGTGATATGTAATATGGTTATTTGTGGTGGATTATTGATGAAAATGAGGGAAGTTATGCGGCTATCGGCAGTAACGGAAATGTTATTTATTTAAATCCCCAAAAGGATTTGGTAGTAGCGGTTTCCAGCTATTTCAAACCGACAGTGTTTGACCGAATCGATTTTATCAAAGAACAAATAGAGGAAAAAATTGAAGAATAGATATAATTCATTACGGGGCAAGATAATAAACTGCCCCCCTCTGTTGCAATACAGTTATAAGTGAAGTTAGGGCTGGTTCTTGCCAGCCCTTGAAGTTATTACCAGAGCTCAATATAATCTCTTCCTTGAAATGTTCATAAGAACAAAAACAAGGGAATTTACATATCAAATATACCTAATATTTATCTTTATAGTTTGTATCATCTATGCCTTTCATGTTAAGTTTAGCAACCATCTTATCTAATTTGAATTTCCAAAATCGTCTGAACCATGTTGCCTGCCCAAACCATTTAACCAAAACAGGGCTAATTGCATAATAATATTTAATAAATGCTCTACCATACCAAGTTTTGTCCAGTATATAATCCCTATATCTTCTAAGTGTCCATACCTGAGGACAATCGTATGAACCGTATACACATGTAGCAATGTAACAGCCTTTACATTCTTTTAACATCCTTTGAATTTCTTCTCTTTTATCACTTTGTAATTGTTTACACCAAGCATCTATTCTGCTTTGATAAGATATTATTATACTTCTATTTTTAGTAATAAACCGAGAACAGTTTTCCATAAGCAATGATTGTAACTTATCATTTTGTATTATAAAATCGTAAGGAATTTCAGAAACTAAATTTACCTTGGACACAGCTGTATTAGGAGCAAACTCTTTTAATATGTACATTTCATAAACTTTTTCCATATAATATATTTTCATTTCCTGCGAAGCTAATGCCAGCACCTTATTACCATATGATATTATATCAGGTGGATAAAAAGCTGTTTCCATCATAAATAACCACACATTCACATTTTGTGAATCATATTTGATTATTTCATTCATCAACTCTTTTGTTTCCTTTGATTCTATATCTTTATTCCAGGCAGCTTTTGCCTGTTCTAAAATTCTCAACTCATCAAACAAGTCCGAAATTCTTTGTTGTGAATCACCACTACTTTTTTTTATTTCATCTAAATAAAAATTTGCATTTGAGTAATTATGAACTAATAATTCTTTTTTGGCTAATTGCAACAAACCCTCAATATCAGATTTTATTATATTTATAGTAGCTCCTGCAAAATTATTATTATTCGTAACATATGTATTATAGTTGTTTATTACCTTCTCTGTTATGAAAGCAGTTCCACAATACTCGCATATGCCTGCCTCTTTATCATCATCTACTTCAATATTTGCACCACACTGGGTACATTTTGCTGCCACAAATCCCATAATAGCCCCTCTCTTTCATAGATATATTCTCATTATAACTAACATTAACACACTTTTCTACATAAATCGAGCAGGGGGCAGTAACTAATCACCATCCCCTCACAACACTGTGCATATCCTTCTTTGAACCATACCCTCACACACGGTTTTGTTCAAAATCTTACGATACAAATAAGGGACTCGCTAATCTCAGCAAGCCCCTTTCAATTATTTTACTCTGATTGTAATTGTTTTTATAGTAGAATATGCATCATACTTTTTATTTCCTGATACAGACATTATAGCAAAATGTCTCTTCTCGAATAATTACAACAGGATTCTGCTCTCATCTTATTCACATATTTTGCATGAATTAATCTCTGGTAATCAATATTTCGCACGATCCGTCTTCCGAAAACTCTTCTATCTCATAAGTCAACATTCCGTCTCGATAGATTTTTTCGTATAACATCCCAAGTTTTTCTGTGATCCCGCGATATTTCTGCCAGCCCGTATCAGGCAAAGAAATTTCTTTCCACTGCATTTCCTGATAAATTGTATTCATATCAAATACTTCATTGCTTTTTAGTCCGATCACATATTCGATGGTATCAGCCGTCCAATGATATCCAAGTCCTCGCAGCTTCTCTCTTCCATACAACGCAGACATCCTATCCCAATATTCACCGATCGTCTCATATTGGTTATTACCTTTTGTTGAAAAAATACGGCTATAACCTCTAAAAAGCATAGCTTTCTTCTCCTTTACAAAACATGTCCTGAATCATATTTTCACGGTCTCAGCAGCAAGCACTTCGACCTATTCTGAATACAACATGTCTTTATATAATATTACGGATACCCTCACAAATCCTTCTTGCGACAAGCGGATTGTTCATGGTATATAAATGAATCCCGTCAATATCACTTACAAGCAAATCAATAATCTGGCTTAAAGCATACGACATTCCGGCATCGAATAGCGCTTCCTTATTGCCTTCATACTTATTGATTATTTTCTGGAAACGCACCGGAAAGGTTGCCCCGCACATTGCGATCATTCTTTTAATCTGCGAAGCGTTGATGACAGGCATAATGCCCGGAATAATCGAAACATCAATTTCTGCAATCCGGCAATCTTCAACGAAACGGAAAAACAGGGGATTATCAAAAAACAGCTGTGAAAGCAACACCTCGGCGCCTGCATTTACCTTTTCCTTTATGTATTTTATTTCGCTGACCCTGCTATCGGATTCGGGATGACACTCAGGATAACAAGCTCCCAAAAAGCAAAAATCACTTTTCGGTTTCAAATATGCAATCAAATCAGATGCATGCCCAAAATCCTCTTTTGCCAAAATATCCGGATTCTTGTCTCCCCGAAGGGCAAGTATATTCTCAATTCCCTCATCCTCCAGAACTTTTGCAAATTCATCAATTTCCGTTTTGTCATAATGAAGGCATGTTAAATGCACCACAGGTTCTACGTGATATTCATATTTGATTTTCTTGGCAAGCTCTACGGTACGGTTGCAGTTTGCACTGCCGCCCGCACCAAAAGTCACACTGATATAGTCCGGATTCAGTTCACACAAAACCGACAGTGTTTCATCAATATTTTTAAGTTCGCTGTCTTTTTTGGGCGGAAAAATCTCAAAGGACAAACTCTTTTTCTTTTTATCATATATTTTCGAAATCTTCATTTAAATACCAGCTTTCTCATCTTTAAGTAGTAAGGGCATCAGGGCTCCTCCCAGCAAGCTGGTCCTAAGGGCATCAGGGCTCCTCCCAGCAAGCTGGTCCTAAGGGCATCAGGGCTCCTCCCAGCAAGCTGGGTCCTAAGGGCATCAGGGCTCCTCCCAGCAAGCTGGGTCCCTCCTCATGCCATATCCCCTCATGCCAAGTCCCCTCATGCCATATTGTAACATATTTTAACTGTTATGGTGTCATTTTTACATCTTATTTTTCAAAAACTTTTCTTACTATAAATGCTTCGTAAGCTTGTCTACGAAAAGTTCGTAAACGCCTCCGTCTTAGAAACGCTGTCTACATGCATATATACATCCATGCAGGTTCTGTTATCTTTTTCATATACATATTCAAAGCACGAGAGAATTTCCTCTTTCGCCTTCTCTTTGAATCCGTTTGCCTGCAAATATTCCAAAATTTTCTTATAAGCACCCGGAATTCTCTCAAATGCCGCCAAAAACGGATCATATACCGTAATCACTGCGTAATCGGCTTCGACCTGATTGGCATATTCCACTCCGGGACAATCTGTATCGAATCCATCCGGCAGAACATAAGCGGCCACATACCTTGCCATGCGAAATCCCTTTACCGTTTTCACTGTAACTTGCGAATAAATTTCATCGCAATCCGTCAAATCTCCCCGAACCAAAGTGTCCAATTTGCAGGAAAACATATCGCTCAATACAATAAGCTTACTTAGTTCAGGAATAATTTCATCTGCCTCCCATTTTGATACGGTTTGACGGGAAACCAACATTTCTTCCGAAAATTGTCACCTGACAGTTTACAGTATTTTCTATTCTCCTGTAAGCAGCGCTCTGGGTACAATTTTCCTGATTTTCAAAGACAACAGGCACGCAATTGCAAAGGCAAATAGTATCAGTCCGATTCCCGCAGCCACGATAAAACCAACGGGCACGATAAATGTACATTTTACAATGCCTATCCCGCCAAGGAATACAGCGGTCAAAGGATTGATAATTAAGGCACTTACAATGAGTCCCAAAACCGTTGAAAATATCACGGCGGGCATAAAGCTAACCGCCGTCTGTAAGATCAGCTGCCCCGTAGTAAAGCCAAGCGCTTTTAGAATCCCGTAATCCCTTTTTTTGTTATTTAGCATTGTTCTCACCAGGAGATACAGAACAAATGTAATGACAACCGCGCTCAGCACGAGAACTGCAATTACAATCATTGTCATAAGCGAAACATACACCGATGCCGCTCCGTCAATCGTTGATTCTATATTTATCGTCGCATTTACTTCTTTTCCAAACCGTTCTCTTACTTCCGATTGAAAAGCTTCTATATCAATGCCGTCCGCAAGCTCCAAATAGTAGCTTGTGTTTTGCAGCTCTCCCAACCGCTCGTAACCGGATCTTGTAAGCAGACAGTCTTTGCCGAGGTTATTGCTGATCTGTGTAAATCCGGATATGATGTACTTTGCTTCTTTTCCTCCGGCAGTTACGGCAATTTCGTTCCCTATCTCCAGGTCATTTTCCCTTGCATACTTGGCGGCAATGGCAATCTCATTCTCGTATTTCGGGAATCTTCCCTCAAATACAATATTTTGATTTGTTATTTTCGAAAAATCATCATACATTGTCGCCACAAGCTCCAACCCGCCCACATGGCCCACGGTCAGTGAATTGTATAGATAGACTTTTTCCACTCTTTCATCGTGTTCCATTTCACGTAAAAAATCGTCCTCAATTACCGCATTGACATCAATACAGCTGTCCGCCGTCTCACCCACAACCAGATTGAGAAAAGGCTCTACATCGACAATGACATTCTGCATCATCAGTCCCGAAAATACAACCACCAAGGAAAGCACAAGCATCGTGATGCAAACGGTTACATTATGTTTGATACCGGAAAGCGTCGTTTTAAGAGCCAGCGCAAGATTCAGCGTCGCTTTTGTTTTCTCAAGCGGAATATGATTATGCTTAAAATTATGCGTCTGCACGCCCTGGCGAAGCGCAACAATCGGTTCTATTTTCTTTATTCGACGGGCGGACAGCCATACTGCAAGCACAACCGCTCCGCATAAAATCACAAGTGTGACAAGCAGCGGCAATGGCAAAAAACGAATTTCATACGGTATGCCCGTCTGTGAAATCATCATTGTATTTACGAACGGAAACAGAACATACGAAATTACCACTCCCGCTACGGCGGCCATCATAGAAATCCCGAAAAACTGCAGTATAAAAGAGCCGATCACCTGACGGCTCGTATATCCGACAGCTCGAAGCACACCGAGATTTTTCATGTTCTCCTGAATATAGTTGATAATATTTGACACAATCACAACAAGTGCAATCAGGAGGATAAAAAAAGCCATTGCACTCATAATGCCCGAACAAATCATCTGTGAAATATAACGTGATTGCGCCGCAAGCGCATAGGAATTACTCGCCTTATTTGCAGTCGGATATTCGGAAGATACCGCGTTTTTCAACATCGTTTCATAATCCTCACTCCAGGCTTTGTCTTTCAGCCGAACGGAACATAGCGTGGATTTCGGCGCATAACCGGCTGATTCAAGCTCATGATATTTATCCTCCGTTAAAATGAGCTCACACATACCGCAATTATGCGAGCCCGCCATAACACTGTTAAAAAAGCCGCAGACCGTGTAGCTCATCTCATTGCTTCCAATCATTATCTTTATCGTTTTTCCAACTGCTATATCGTCCGATTTATACAATATGGGCATATAGATTCCGCTTTGTATATCGCCCTCTTCCACGATTTCAACTTTTCCGACCGGACGGGAAACGGCAGCTTGTTTTTCAAGAAATATGAAATAAGAATTAATCTCGCCTTCGTTATTCTCAAATAAACCAACCATGTTCATGGCATGATCCAGAGAAAACTCAGCCGTACGTTCATCATTTTCAAGCGTTTGTGTCAGAAATTCCCGCATTTTGGCGCTGTCGCCGTCAACCGCAAGCGTCACATGCTCTGCGTTAAGCTTATCGTGGTAACGGTCAAAATTCTGTTTATAATCAATCGACAACATAAGCCATAGATTAAACATTAACGCCGCAAGCAATATCAATACAATAATCGCAGCAGTCTGTCCCTTTGCTTTTCGTAAATTGGAGCATACAAGAAGAAAACCTTTTTTCATTTTACCACCCCATTTCCGAAAGAAACGCGGAGAGCTTTTCGTGCCTTGCCTTATCGCCGTGCCGGTATTTTCCCAAATCGCACTCCCCTAAAATCACGCCGTCCTTTAAGTACAAAATGCGGTTTCCCCGTCTGGCGGAACGCATATCATGCGTTACCATGACTACGCTTTGTCCCTGCTCGTTGAATTTCGTGAGCGTATCAAGAACATCCAGCCCTGTTTTGGAATTAAGCGCCCCCGTAGGTTCGTCGGCAAAAAGAATTTCCGGAGAATTAATAAGCGCACGGACAATACCTACACGCTGCGCCTCGCCGCCGGAAATCTGCGTAGGGAACTTCTTTTGTGTTTCCTCGGAGATATCTACCGCTTGGAACAATTCCCTAGTACGCCCGATAAGCGCCTTTTTATCTTTATTGACGAGCAGTCCCGCAGAAAGTACATTGTCCGTTACGCTCATCCCGTCGATCAGGTAAATCTGCTGAAATACAAAACCGCAGAACCTGCGTCTGAATACCGCAAGCTCATCGGGGCTTAAATCGGATATCACCTGCTCCTTAAATGTGATCGTCCCGAGAGTCGGCGTATCCATCCCTGAGAGCGCATATAAAAGCGTGGATTTGCCTGCGCCGCTTGCGCCCATGATTACGGTAAAATCCCCCTTATAAAGCTGTAAATCAATATTTCTTAGAACATGCTGCAAAGTTCCTCCATTGGAAAAGGACTTGCTTAACTTATCGGTTTTTAACAGTGTCTCTTTCATGTAACCTCCTTTTTAGATGCTCTTTTTAAGATGCTCTCTTATTTTACTTTTGCACACCTTAAATGTCCTTAGGCAGTCCTTAAATTTTCCTTAAATCGTGCCGCTTAGAGCAATCATTACGGTTACTTTCAATCCGCTTTGTCCGTTTTCTATAAGAAGCTCCCCATGCATTTCTTTCATGAAATAGTCGGAGATATAAAGTCCTAAGCCCGCGCCTTCTATGTCCCTTGTATTACTTCCGCGCTTGAATTTTTCCTTTAAAAGAGGCAGTTCTTCCACGCTGACGCCGCTTCCGTAATCCTCAATACCGACGGCAAGACGATTCCCGCCCCTGCATACCGTTACTTCTATTTTCGTATTCGCGTATTTGTAGGAGTTGGCAAAGATATTATCGAATACCTGCTGCAGACGAAGCTTGTCCGTATATAAGAGACAGTCGGGAATATCCGGGAACGCCGCGCGGTGCAGATAATCCGCACTTTTCAGCAAAGTTTTCAGTTCGGCGCTTGGCATATCTTTAGGCGTTACGGAAAGCTGCTTAAGTTCCTCAAGCGTCGCTGTAAACAAATTCGTTATAAGCGTATTGATTTGGTCGGCTTTGCCGATAATCTGCATGTAATTGTCCCTGACTTTTTCGTCGCCTGTAAGCGCAGCCCCTACTTCCGAAGCCGCCTTGATACTTGCAACGGGCGTCTTGATATCATGGGAAAGTTTTGCAACAAGCTCTTTTTTGCTCGCATTTGCTTCCGCTTCGGCGATCCTGGCCTTCCTCAGTTCACTGCGCATAATGTCAAAGCTCTCCGTAAATGCGCCAAAAAGATTTTGCCGATCCATTTCAAGCGGAATATCAAGATTACCGCCTGCAACGCGCTCGGCAAAACCTTTCAGTTTACAAAATGGCCTTATGATTGTACGGTTTAAATATATCATATATCCGATGCATACGCCGCACTGCACAAGCATAGCAATGATCAAACCCATTACCGTCATCTGCTTTTTGCTCTGTGAGGTTAAAACGCTGTCGTTGTAGATTATAATTTTACCTGCCGGGGCACCGCCGGCTTCTATATCAAGAATGGTATCTCTGTGAATGACCGCTGCATTCAGACTTTCGCTCAAACCCTTTTTTGTTTTGAAAACAACCCGACCTCTCCCATCGAGCACAACATAATCAAGACCGGTTTGGTTTTCGTGGCTTTCCATCTTATTCCAATCGGTTTGCACGGATTGTACCGCCTCATTCACCGTAACGGCATCCAAAAAATCATCTGCATCCCCAGACGAGAAAACAACAAGCATTGCAATTTCTACCGCGAAAACAATTACTAAACTAATTAAAAAAGTTCGTTTTTTCATTGCCTTCCTCCGCTGAACTTATAACCGTCGCCCCAAACTGTAATAATATATTCGGGACTGCCCGGATTTCGCTCAATCGCTTCCCGTATTTTACGGATATGTACATTTAGCGTTCCGTCGCCCGTAAACTTATCCTCCCATATCTTTTCAAACAATTCCTGCTTTGAAATCACCCTGTTTTCATTTTGAATCAGATAGGATAACAGCTTAAATTCAAGCGCTGTCAGCTTGACGGGGGTATGGTCAACCATTACCTGCTTTGCATTAAAATCGACGGTTAACCTGCCGTCGGAATATTCCGTGCCCGCGCTTGGTCCAAACCGCTTCAATACCACTTTTACCTTTGCAAGCAAAACGCCGAGCGAATAGGGCTTTTGCACATAATCATCCCCACCAATATTGAGTGCAATAATTTTGTCGTCGTCGCTTGTCCTCGCAGAGATAAACAGAATCGGAATTTCCGTTTTTTCACGAAGCTCCCTGCATAATTCAAAACCGCTGCTATCGCCGAGATTGATATCCAATAAAAGCAGCTTTGCCGTGTTTTCATTTAAAAATTTCCGGCACTCTAAAGCACTGTATACAACTGCCGTCTTTACGCCAAACAGATTAAAATACTCCGCGGTGCTGTCTGCCAGCAGCTTCTCATCGTCAATGATCAGACAATCGTATTGCATTTTCTGCCTCCTGTTATGAATACTTCTACTCGGTATATATTACTGCAACATTTATTGTTCCGTCTTCTTTTTGATCATAGATTCTAAGTTCAAACGCTTCTTGCCCTTTGCAAAAATAGCTGACATAGGCTCCCTGCGCATCCTGATGTATGAACCGCGCCTCTTTCAATCGCTCCAAAAGTCCTTCCCTTTCCTCATCGGAAAGCTCTTCTCCTTTTTGATTGGTAATGACCATATCCGGCTCTTCTAACTGTGCAAGCACTTGCGAGAGATCATTGTGACTTCCTGTCCCGATATTGCCTGAGTGAATCTGCTCCTCTCCCGATTCGGCCTTTAAATCCACATTGTATTCAAGTCCGGAATTAGATTTCGGCGCTGTAAATCCAAATTTCCGAAACGTGAAAGCTCCGATTCCAAAACAAAGCAAAATCATTGCCGCCGCTGCCATATACCTTGCATAAGGAAACTTTATCCGCTGTTTTTTCTGTTCAAGATTTTTTAATTTCCGAATAAATTCTTCTTCCGGTTTTATTTTTTCAGATTCTTTTACAAAATCTTCAAAAAATTCTTTTTCATCCCACATTATGCATCAACCTCCATCATTTTTCTTAATTTTTCACGACCTCTGTGTAAATATGACCGAACCGTTGATTCTTTCGTTTGCATAACTTTGGCGATTTCTCCCGTTGTCAGCTGCTCATAGTAAAACAGATCAATTGCCACTCTGTATTTTTCCGGAAGCTGCATCACATAATCATAAGCATAATCTTCGGAATTTTCCTTTGCCGGAAGCTGCATCGCGCTGTGCATACCTTCCGTCCTGCGGTTCCATGCAAGTCTGAGCATGGATTTTCCCTGATTGACCGCAACCGTAAGCAGCCATGCTTTCAGATGTTCTTCATTCTGAAATACTTTTCCCTTTTGCGTATAACAGATCAGCTTTACAAAAGTATCCTGCACCACCTCTTCCGCATCTTCTTTATGATTCATCCGAACCATAGCAAGACGGAAGAGCATATCCGTATATTTCCCGATTACCTCTTCCATCTCGTATGTTTTATCTTCACATATCACGTTCATATTCTCTCCGCCCTTTGTCCCACGTTTAACGATATAAGAATATATGATTTTTTATGTGAAGTCAAATATCTTTACTCTCTTATTAATGATACTACACCGGAACAATAGTAATACATCCCGGATTCCAGCTGTGATTGTTCTACCGCCTTTTCGATCAATGCTTCAATATCTGCTTGTCCTAAATTGACATCTGTGCGGATTACAGAAATATTTCCTTGCTCCAAGCCGTCTGCTAACATCTGTGCCGCCGCATCTGCATCTTCGGCATACCGTCCTTCTTTTACATAATATTCATTTTCAAGTCCTTCTGCGGTATAGTTCAAAATAAATGCATCCAACATTGCATCGCTGCTCTGTATGAAAACGGAGGCGGCAAGCTCATCCGGAAGATTAAAGTAACAGTTTGGCAAAATATCCCTGTCATTGTTCGTTACATCAAGCGAATACCAGTTTCCGTCAATATTCACCCGATTCCACTCATGATTCACGTTTTCCATTCTTCCCGTTTCAATAATGGCATCCATGCCCGCCGCTTTCGCAATCAACAGAAACGCTTCTGCATACGACTCGCAAACGCCTTTATTTTCACATAAAATCCCATATGGGGTAAAGGAATTTGCATACTCTAAAACCGCATCCTCAGAAATCGTTCCGTCCTCATTGATATATTCTAAAATCTCATCCTGATAAGATGACTGCTCGCAAAGATACTGATTGATCGCCTTTTCCTTCTCATAATCTGACATGCCATCGTTTGTAATCTCCGCTGCTATCTCTGCCGCTTTTTTCAACGATTCTGTCTGCATAAATTCCGTTTCCTCGGCAGACAAAACATACGTCACTTCTAAACTATTCGTTGCATAGTTATAATTTAAACGGTCTAAAATTCCAATCAACGGGTTCTGGCTGTACGCCTCCATTAATGCATCCATTAAATACTCGCTGTCAGAGGCTTCATTAAATCCATCCAATGAAATCGTATCCTTATGATTTAACAGATTTATCGCAATCCATTCACTTAAAGCTGAATTCGCAAATATTGTGCTCTCCAAATCAGATGAAATGCCGGCTCCTGTCGGATTTTGCTCCAATTCGCTTTCCGGTTCAATCCCCGGCTCACTTTCCGGCACATATGGAATATTGATATCGTTTGTGACAGTGACGGATTTCGCTGCAAGCTCATTTTCTCTCGCTTTTAGATTTTCTGCATCCGCCAAAAACGCTTCATAATCCACTCCATGCAAAAACATATACGGCATAGCAACCGGCAGATTTCTCATTTTTGCCATCACTGCAATCCTTCCGTCATCCAACAACGATACAACCGCCTCATGATATTGAATGACAAACTGTCCGATCGAACCGTCTACCATCTCTACATCGGCATATGCCGGAAGCGCCAAAGCGTCATTTCCCTCATAGTCGCTCTGGAAATCATAACTGACGGTAACAGGGATCTGATTTGCAATATCACCTACATAACAGAAATTACTCATGGAAGAACATTTTTGGTCTTCTGTTTTTGCCACTACGAAATAACTTTGCCAGGATTCTATAAATTCATTCATACCCCAGCGTTCCATTCCTGCCGCATCCGTATCCCCATATGTTTCTACCTGATGCTTTTTATGTTCTTTCGCCGTCTTAAATTCGCTGTAATTGCAGCTTGTATTTTCTGTGGTCACCTCAAGCTCCGAGTAATCCATGCCTTCATCATAATAGTAAATCTCATAATAATCGGCTCCCTCTACCGCGTTCCAGCTCAATGCATAATAGCCGTCTGCGGAAACGCCCTGGGTAACGGTTGGCGCATTCATCTCGTTTTCCAGAGAAAATACCGTCACCGCCGGTTTCTCCAAATCTTCTCCCGTCTCAAAATCCTTATAGCGTACCAGATAAAATTTGCTTCGGCTGCCCCATGTGCCATCATCAGCTTTTCCGTCTTTTACTTCATAGGAAAACATAAGATTCGGAGCTATGGTAACGGAATTATTATCGTAATCTTTTTCAATCGATATATCCACGCAGCTGTTCTCATCAAAACTGTTTTTGTAAAATACCTTAAAACACTCCCATTCATCCTCGTCCATAAATGCTTCACTCAGATCCGAGAACACAAAATTATAATCTCTTGGCAAATGATAAAGCGGCTCTGTGTACTCCACGCTCTCGCTGCCCGCGTACTTCATTTTCAAAGCGTTATTTACGTCTGACGTACTTTTTTCGTTCTCCTTCAAAGCAGAATTTACATCTGATTCACCCTCTGTTTCCAACCGCTCTACTTCTATCTGTACTGATCCTTTTTGAGCGCATCCTGCCAGCATTCCCATACATAATGCCAACGCCGTAATTTTCAATTTTGATTTTTTCATTGATTTATACTCCTTATAATTATTTTTGCATACACCTATAACACGTTTCAATTTCCCATAATGTTGCAAAAACAGAAAAAATCAAAGATTAATTACCGTTAAATACTCTGCAATACCGTCTTCATCGTTGCTGCCAATTACCAAATCTGCATTTTCCCGCACCTCACCTATTGCATTCCCCATAGCAATTCCTTTTCCGCATAGTTTAAGCATTCCGATATCTGCATAATCATCACCAAAAGCTATAATTTCTTCTGTCTCTATTTTGCATACAGAACATACTTCCATAATAGCCCTCTCCTTTGTTGCGGTCTTTTTGGTAAATTTATACCAGTATCCATCCGAAAAACGTATGCAGTCACACTCACACAACAATTCCTGAAGCTTCCTTGCCTGACTGTCCTCAAAAATCTCTACACACATTTTTAAGGAACTCTCTTCAAATTCTTTAAAATCCGAATAAATACTATCTCCCCAGCTATGGTCTTGTTTTTTAGGATCAATCCTATAATTCCAGTAATGAGAATCTATCGTATCAATCGTTATCTCACAATCCATACCACACACTTCTCTGGCAATCGCGATCATCCGTCTTGTTTCTTCCTTGGAAAACTCGGCTCTGTATATGTAACCGCCATTATATTTTACCAAGGCTCCTCCGCTTGCAATCAATACATCCGGCTGCAATTCCGCTATAATAGATAACGCATTTTGTTCTCCTCTGGATGTAGACACACCGATCAATATGCCCTTATCCCTACATGCCCGTAATGCTTTTAAGGTTGTTTGCGAAATAGTTTTGTCACTGCGAAGCAATGTTCCATCCAAATCAAACAAAAGTAATTTGTAATGTTCTATTCTTTCTACCAAAATTTTGCACCCCATCCATATCAATGTATATTGTCTCACATTATATGTCATCCTCCCTGTCATTTCAATCAAAAATTTCATTTGTCGGCGCAAAACAAGTATGATTCTCACAGACATAATAAGTCGTACTGTCGTTGACCAAGGGATATTCCCTGCTCTCTGAAACGATAACCACATTCGCAAGCAACGGAAGCCGTGCCTTTATTTTCTCAAAATCCGAAATGTTTTTCAGGACAATCCGAATATGCTTTGGCGGATTATCATATATCAGCTTCGCGAGCAGGAACATACTGTGTCCCGGCAGGTAATCCTGCGCCTTAGAAAGCATATATTGTATCTGCCGTTCGGCAAGCTCCCTGTAATCCTCTTTTTCCGTCAGCTGATACAGTCTCACAAAATTATACGCCATTACCGAATTTCCGCTTGGAATGGCGCCGTCATAGTCTTCCTTCGGATTCATAAAAAGCTCTGTGTCATCCGGGGCCGAAAGATAAAATCCTCCGTTTTTATCATCGGCAAACCGTGCCGCTTTGCCACAGAACCGCTCCGCTTTTTTAAGGTAATCTTCATTCAGAGTAGAATGATACAGCTCCAGCAGTGCGGCAGTATAGAATGCATAATCATCCAGAAATGCGTTTTCCGAACGTTTTCCCCCACGCCAGCTTGTGTAAAGCCGCGAACCGCCGCTTAAATTCTCTTCAAGAAATGTCTGCGCATTTACCGCCGCCCGAAGATATTCCCCGTTCCCCGAAACTCTATGGAGCACACACAGAGCTGCGACCATCATGGAATTCCAGGAAATCAGAATCTTATCGTCCAGATGCAGTCGAAAGCGATTTTTCCGGTAGTGATAGAGTTCTTTCATTTCATTGCCAAAATCGGAATTTAGATCATTGCTCTTTAAAAGATTCGGAATGTTTACACCCTCAAAATTACCGCCTGCGGTAATGTCAAAAGCGTCTGAAAATTGTTTTCCCTTTTCTTCCCCCAAAACATCCATAATTTCGGCTAACGTGAACGTATAGTATTTCCCCTCTACCCCCTCGCTGTCAGCGTCCTGCGCGCTGTAAAATCCGCCGCTTTGAGAGGTCATTTCACGAAGAACATATTGCGCGGTCTTTTCGGCGGTATCCAAGTAGAGCGGGTTTTTTGTGACGGCGTAAACGGACGCATATACCATAATAAGCCCCGCATTGTCATACAGCATTTTTTCAAAGTGGGGCGCTAAAAAATATTTGTCCGTGGAATATCTGGAAAAACCGTAGCCAATATGGTCAAAGATACCGCCCTTTCGCATTTGTATGAGCGTTTTTTCAACCATTTTCAGCACATCCTCATTATTATTCTGCTCTGCGTACAGCGTCAAAAACAACAAATTATGCGGCATGGGAAATTTGGGAGCAGTCCCGAAGCCGCCGTATATGCCGTCAAAGCTTTCAGAAAACATCTGCACTGCTTTCCCGTAAAGATTATCATTACTCGCGCTTCTATGAACGGATTCCGATTGTCCAAGGTGCGTAATCACCTGATCCGCCGAGCGCAAAAGCTCCCTGCGATCGCTCTTCCACTGATTTGCCACCGCATTCAGCAAATCAGAAAATCCCGGCATACCATACTGTGAGTGCACCGGAAAATATGTGCCTGCAAAAAACGGCTTTTTATCCCATGTCATAAAAATACTCGTAGGCCAGCCGCCGCTGCCGGTAAACGCCTGGCACACCGACATATACACGCTGTCAACATCGGGACGTTCCTCGCGGTCAACCTTCACAGAGATAAAATATCTGTTGAGAATTTCAGCCGTTCCCCTGTCTTCAAAGCTCTCATGCGCCATAACATGACACCAGTGGCAGGTGCTGTAACCGATACTTAAGAAAATCGGCTTGTCTTCCTTCTTAGCTTTTTCAAACGCTTCCCTGCACCACGGATACCAATCCACAGGATTTTCCGCGTGCTGCAGCAAATATGGGCTTGTCTGATTTTTCAGATGATTACTCATTTTATCCTCCTAAAACCGATGTAGCATTTCACTGTGATTTAATACAAGGGTACTATATAAAAACAGCACGTCGCAGCCCTCAAATTCTATAAACTGTCCCAGATAATCCGGCCGGATATACCGAATATCCACCAACGTGATTTGAGAATACCCGCCGATAAGCAGCGGCGCAATGCTTGAACCGAACGAATCTCTAAAGATCACAAGCTTTTTGTCTGTTTGCGCCCTCGAATTTTCTATCGAAATAAGGGACAGAGAACCGGACAAAAATATTTCGTAAGGGTCCCTTCCCTCTGCTCTTTTCAAATTATATACAGATATTTCTTTTTTATTCTGCCAGTCGTATACGACACATTCGTCAATCGCTTCCCCTGTCAGATACCGCAGAGTATCGGGCTCCACAGGCAGCGCCGCCTGTCCGAAGTATACTCCATAAAAATCCTCATTTAGCGTGTGAACCTCATAATCCATAGAAATCCGGGCTCCCATTTTTTTCGCCAGCCTTTCGGCCACATCCGTAATCCTCTCCTGCCTCCAGTGCGTATCGGTCTTGTAATAGTCGTCTCTCTCCAAAAGATCCGAAATTGATATATACTCCGCAAAGCTGCATTTTTGCGCCATTTTATACTCAAACTCTTTATAATCCATAGAAAGATGTCCGCTCTCCCCCGCAAGAAAACAATTCTTATCCGGAATGACTGAGAGGAAAACCCTGTTTTTCTCTGTCAGATATTTTTCACAGATATCGTAAAACCGCTGCGCCGCCCGCTCCAGCGAAGATTCGTTCATCGGATATTCCACCGCGGAAAGATACCCGTCATAAGCGTAGATTCCATTATTATCCTGCCTCAAAAAAACGTTTGCCGCCGTCAGCGCCTTGACTGTCCGGAAGCGATCTCTAAACGGAAAAGAGTCTACCGCATAATCTTCAAAATCAGACATAAAACGCCCGTTCCACAACGTATCCGCCGAAAGCTTTGGCATCGCCGAAAGCTTGCGCCGCTCGCTGTTTGAATATTCGGCCTTCGGCGTGAATATACAAAGCAAAAATCCCGCCGCAAGAAACAATGCAAACAAAATACACAGCGTTCTGTTTTTCTTTTCCGCACTCATCGCCCTTCTCTCCTTAAAATCTAAAGTACAAAAACGGGTTAAAGGAACCGTCCGCAAGATAAGCCGTCATAACAAACAGCAGCGCCAAAAGCGCCAGCGGTTCCGCCACATTAAAGATCCTTTTGCCGGCCGGCTTCTTTAAAAGACTTGCCACAATATGTCTTGGAGCCGGCGTCGCCCCTATCACAGCCGCCAACAATACAACTGCAAAGCTTCGAAGACAATAAAGAGCTTCCGCCGAGATCAGCGGAACCCCTCCGGCTCCCCAAAGTCCTCCGATATCGGAAAACGCCTGTTTTAAGCTCTGCGCCTGAAAAATCACAAAACTGATGATCACAAAAAACAGAACGTAAATATGAGAAAATATAAGATTTTTTCTTCGCTGCTTAAATAATTTTTCAATTGCAAGCAAAACCGCAAAAAACAGACCCCACAAAACAAAATTCCACTCTGCCCCATGCCAGAATCCGGTAAGTATCCATACAATCAAAATATGAAGCAGCTGCCGCTTCTTTCCTACACGGTTTCCTCCCATTGGAATATAGACATAATCCCGAAACCATGATCCGAGCGAAATATGCCAGCGCCTCCAAAACTCTGTGATACTCGCCGAAACATACGGATAATTAAAATTCTCCGAAAATCGAAAGCCAAAGATCCTGCCCAGACCGATCGCCATATCGCTGTATCCCGAAAAGTCAAAATACACATACAGCGCAGATGCAAACGCATACAACCAATAAAACAACACCGATTTCTCTTCCGAAGCGCGAAATGCATGACAGAGCTCCGCCAGCTGATTTGCCAGTAAAATTTTTTTGGCCAGACCGATGACAAAACGGCGAATCCCATAAGCCGCCATACTCCACGAATGACTTCTTATCTCTAACTGCCCCGCAATATCAGAGTAGCGGACAATAGGACCCGCTATCAGCTGCGGAAACATTGCAATATAGACTGCCAGATGAATCACATTCTTCTGTGCCGTCTCTCCTCTGTACACATCAATCGTATAACTGATAAGCTGAAAGGTATAAAAACTAATCCCAATGGGTAGTGCTACCTGTAAGAGCGGAATCGCCAAACCCGTCGCGGCGTTTATATTTGTAAGAAAAAAGTCTGTATATTTAAAGTACGCCAAAAAGGAAAGACTGGCAGTCACGGATAACACACAGTATACCTGCCCGGCTTTCCTTTCTCTGTACTTTTCCACCAACAGACCGAATCCATAACCCAGCAAAACGGAAAATCCCATCAGCAGAACATATCTTGGCTCCCCCCACGCATAAAATATAAGGCTGCACACCAACAGCACCGCATTTTTAAAGCGTTTCGGCGATACGAAATAAAACGCTATTGTCAGTGGCAAAAAATAATACAAAAACGGAATACTCGAAAAAAGCATAACCTCATCCAATCGGCTCTTCTACAACTACTTTGGCACCGTCAAGCGCGGACAGCGCATTATTTTTGAATATCTCTATAATCTCTGCGTTGCCGTAGGCAGTAATGACATACGCTCCTCCCGCATCAATGATAATCAGTGTATCCGGTATGCCGCACATCCACTGCCTGTCTAAAAGATTAGATTTGACCGCATCGGCAAAGGCATCTAAATCGGCATCATCCTTCAGGTGATAGGCCGCACCTGTAAAGGTGTTCCCATTCATCAGATGCACCATGGAGGCCGCGTCGTCAATATTCGACGCCTCACTTGCCGGCAAGCCCAATGTGATATCCAATTCCTCCGTCTTACTGATATCAAATCTGCCGGGGACATCCATAACCGCATTTTCCTGATCGCCTCCGCTAATTGCAAACAAATCTCCCTCGCTGTAAACATGCAGCACGGCATTTAAGACATCAACCGATTCCTTAAAGGCTGCGCCGCCCTCTTCGCTGCCTTCCTGTGAATCCTGATTTTTACCGCATCCGAACATTGTGAAAATGATTGCCGCTGTTAAAAACAGTATCGTTATTTTTTTCAAATCCACTGTCTCCTTTTTAAAAGTTTTCATTTACTATCGCTTCCAATTGTGCGCCGTCAATCAAATTGCCGCTTATCCATCCCTCTATATCATCCCCCGGAATATAAATTTTAATCCAGTATCTTTCTCCGTCATTTTCATATTGGTCCCGATAATGTATTTCCGACTCTCCGTCTACCCCGCCGACAATGTCTCCGTTCAAGGTAGGCTCTAACCTGATATTGGCGCCGCTTTTTCCTTTATCGTTCAACTGAATAACAAGCGGCCCCTCCTCTTCGATTTGTGTTTCCGTCTCTTCCTCCTGTTCCTCTACGGACTCACTTTTTACAAACAACGGCGGATAGTTCTCATACCCCCTCGATATGGTCTGCTCATACCGCTGAAAGAATGTCTTGACATTTCCTAATTCACGCAGATAATATGCCTGCAAATGTCCGGAAAACGGCAAATCGACAAATACCGCCAGAAAGTACATCACAATAATTCCCAAACCAATACATCGCTTTAAGGCGGTACGCGGTTTCCTGTGCGTATTCCCTGCCGCTCTGTTCCCCCATTCTATCATCTTATTGTCTAGCTCTACGGCCCACGTCCTGTCCCGCCCGATTAGATAAAGTATTTCCGTAACAAACCAAACCCATCCCTTGATCAAATATCTCCTCAGATGAAACCTGCCCCCAATCTTTTTGACAACTGTAAAAATCAAAAGGAGAATGGCAAACAGGACGGCCAATTCAATAAAAAAACGCACGGGCCAGCTTAAGCCATAAAAGTTCTGCCATGCTCCGAAATAATATTTTTTCATAGGTAGCCCCCATCCTTCACCGGCAAAACCGTCTTCGTTTTGTCCGTCTCTTCTTCCTCCTCATTTTTCTCCTCCTTATTTCACATCGTATTATAACATGAATTGATAATGACTG
>CANOBT010000074.1 GCA_947564305.1 uncultured Lachnospiraceae bacterium
ACAGCAGAAAGCAGTACAGCGAACAGCGTAAAGAAAAAGGAAACAGAAAAAACAACAGAAACAGCGGGAAGTAGTAAGGCAAAGAAGACAACTGATTATGCAAAGGGATTAGCAAAAATTGTTCCAAGCGTAGATTTTAAGGTTGGAAATGTCTGCTCATCAGCCCGAAACGGCAAGTCACTGACCGTTCATCCCAAACTTTTGGAAAAAATGCAGAATAATCCCGAAAAAGAGAAGGATATGAAAGACATGATAAAAGGCGTTGAGTCTATGTCTAAATTGGCGGAAAGCATGGCGAAAGCCAGCGGTTGGACCATAGTGTATCAGCACAGTTATATTGATGAGAACGGAAAATATCATTGCAGAATGCAAACCAGAAACGATGGTATGTTAAAATTGAGCGATAAACTCCGGGAAGAAAGAAAGAAAAATTCTGAAAAACTGCTTGAAAAATCAAAAGAAAAGGCAGCAGAAAAGAAAGAAAAATTAGCTGATTCAAAAGACGGAATGATTTATCTGTATGATACAGATATTAAGACAATTATCGAAGCTGCCAAAGAAGATAATGCAGACAAGGAAAATACAAAACAGCAGGCGGGCGTTGGTGCTAATTTAGATTTACAGGCGTAAAGGAGATTATGATATGAATATCAGCAGTAACAATATGAAAGGGTTTTTGCAATATTCTCTTTTGAATAAGCTGTTTTCGCAGAAGAATGGAAAAATTAGTAAGAGAAAATAATCCGGGTTGGAAGCCGGGGGATGCTTTTTCTATTGTTCAAAAGACTTAAATATGAAGATATGCAAGGCTGCACTTCGTCGGAGGACCGATGGAACGCGGCCTTAAAAAATTTTATAGTTTGATTATTGTAAAATACGCTGTGAAAAGTTATATTAAATGATAGAATTATTTTTAAGTTGCAAAATTACAAGACAAATGAAAACCCAATATGACTTTGACAAGGCTAGAAAAGCAAAAGAGCAGGAAAGGAGAAAACAGCAGAAAATGCAAAACTTAAAATTCAAGGCATCCTTCGATAATGCAGTGACGGATAGAGAAAAGCGGAATCAGCAGATTGCCCGCAAGGCGGCGGCAGAGAGTATCGTGCTTTTGGAAAATGACGGGACATTGCCTATTGAACCAGGGAAAGTGGCGCTTTTCGGAGGAGGAGCGGCCATGACCATAAAAGGCGGAACCGGAAGCGGAGAAGTGAACGAGCGCCACAGTGTGGGGATTGAAGAAGGATTGGAGAATGCAGGCTTTACAGTAACCACTAAGGACTGGCTGTACAACTGGCGGATGCGTTATGAGGCAGGAAAGGCGGAACACGGAAAAGGGATGATGAAAAAGATGCTGTCCTTTGATTCCGCAGAGATGATCAATATCATGGCGAATCCATACCGGCTTCCGGCAGGAAGAAAAATTACGGTCCAGGATGTAAAAAGAAGCGATACGGATACCTGTATCTATGTGGTGTCCAGACAGGCCGGTGAATGTGCGGACAGGGAACTGGAAAAGTTTGATTATGAGCTGATGGATATGGAGAAGGAAAATATCCGCCGCGTGGTAAAGGCATATAAGAAAGTAATCCTTGTCATCAATGTGGGATGTTCAATGGATATGTCTATCCTGGAAGAAGTACCGGGGATCAATGCGGTCATTTATTACTGTCAGCAGGGAATGGAGGGCGGCAATGCATTTGCCGATATCTTGACTGGAAAGGTTAACCCGTCCGGGGCACTGAGCAATACATGGGTACTCCGGTATGATGATGTGCCATATGCGCGGGAATACGCGCATATGGACGGCAATCCGCTTGAAGCAGATTATAAGGAAGGAATCTATGTTGGGTACCGCTATTTTAATACCTTTGGCGTGAAGACGCGTTATCCATTCGGATATGGGATGAGTTATACCACATTTGAACTGAAATATCAGAGTGCGGCGATGGAAGGAAACCACGGCAGCATAGAAGTGGAGGCGGCTAACACCGGCACATGTGCGGGTAAAAAAATCGTACAGATTTATGCACATTGCCCGCAGCAGGAATTGAAGAAAGAAACCCGCCGGTTGATTGGATTTGCCAAGACTTCGTTATTAAATCCCGGAGAAAAAGAAACCGTGAAGGTGACTTTCGACGCCCATGCGTTGTCTTCTTATGATGAGACAAGGTCCGCATATGTGTTGGAAGCAGGGGATTATGTGCTTGCTTATGGGGAAAATGCGGAACAGATTACGGCCTGTGTGAATCTCAGATTGGATGAGACCGTCTGTCTGGAACAGTGCCAGTCTATCTGTCCGTCAGATACGAGAATCGAAGAGCTTTCTAAAAAAGCGCCGCTCCAGGAATCCCTGTCAGAAGGGCTTCCGGTGATTTTGTGGAAGGGTGAGGATATTGAGACCTGTGTTTATGATTATACTTTAGTAGATGCACACCGTCCTCTCATGCAGAGTACATCGAATATGGGATGCCCGAATAGGGATAGTGAGTGGGAGGAATCAACTACAGAAACAGTGGAAAAATGGCTGGACAGCCTGACAACAGATGAGAAAATCGAGCTTCTTTCCGGCACAGGTATGATGGGGCAAAAGCCGTATCTCACCGTTCCGGGAGCAGCGGCTTATACAAAGGCATTTCCGGAAAAAGGAATCTGCAGCACGGCATTGTGTGACGGGCCGGCAGGACTGCGCCTGCAGAGGGTTTCTGCATTGACGAAGAACGGCAAGATCAAACCTATGGAAATGATGATGGACTTTATGAATTCTCTTCCGGGATTTGTAAAGAAACTAATGACTGGTGATCCTAAGAAGGATACGCTGCTCTATCAAAATGCAACCGCATTTCCCGTAGGGACAGCCCTGGCGCAGACCTGGAATCAAGAGCTGATTGAAAAAGTGGGAGATGCAGCCGGGGAAGAGATGGAAGAGTATGGAGTCACATTCTGGCTGGCTCCGGGTATGAATATCCACCGTAATCCGCTGTGCGGCAGAAATTATGAATATTACAGCGAAGACCCGGTACTGAGCGGAAAGTGTGCGGCGGCTATTTCACGCGGCGTACAGTCACATTCCGGGTGTTACGTGACGATTAAGCATTTTGCAGCAAACAATCAGGAGACCCAGAGAAACCGGATGTCCAGTAACATGGACGAGCGTACACTGAGAGAAATCTATCTGGAAGGATTCCGCATTGCGGTCCGCGAAGGCGGGGCAAAAGCGGTGATGACCAGTTACAATAAATTGAATCATGTATACACGCCTGACAGTTATGATCTGTGTACGAAAGCGCTGCGTCAGGAATGGGGATTTGACGGCGTGGTGATGACCGACTGGATGTCAACCGACAAAGGGCTTGCCGACCGTGTGCAGGCATATATCAGCGGCAATGACCTGCTCATGCCGGGCGGCAAGGGATGCGTGAAGGAAGTGAAAAAGGCGTACCAGGCCGGGCGGCTCAGTGAAGAGGTCATCCGCCGGTGCTGCAGGAGGCTTCTCGTGCTGGTAGCAAAGAGCGGACCGCAGAAAGAGTATTTTGGATGATATAAAACGAAGAAGGGACTGTCGGATGGACAGTTCCTTTTTCATGAAAAAAGGGTTAAGAAAAGTTATAAAAATCAGATATCGGCAAATAGAATGACAGTCTGCGCCGCATTTTTAAATAAGCCGGATTTTCCTTAAAATATTACATGGAACAGATTTCCCGGGAATGATAGGATATATGACAGGAAATAGATGATTTCATATTCAATTGTTTTCAGAGCTTTATAAAATATTTTTACAAAGGGAGGACCACTATGAAGGCATTAGGATTGAACCCATATTTACCATTCTGGGAGACGGTTCCGGATGGAGAACCGCATGTATTTGACGGAAGGCTCTATATTTTTGGAAGCCATGACAGGAGAGGCGGAGAGCAGTTCTGTATTGATGATTATGCAGGGTGGAGCGCACCGGTAGATGATTTGGGAAATTGGCGCTATGAAGGTGTCATTTATCGAAAAGAGCAAGATCCGTTGAATGGTGCGCCCTACGATAAGGAACTTCCGAAGATGGATATGCCCCTTGGAACGGTGGAGAATCCACATTATCTGTATGCGCCGGATGTGGCGAAAGGGCCGGATGGCAGATATTATCTGTATTATTCATTAGATTTTTCTAATGTGATTTCTGTGGCAGTCTGCGATACTCCGGCAGGACAGTATGAGTTTTTAGATTTTGTAAGGACAGAAGATGGACGTATCCCGGATGTGGGAAGATGGTTTGATCCGGCTGTCTTGTCTGAGGAAAGCGGGATTTATTTATACTATGGATTTGCACCGGAATTTAAATTCCCTGGTATGGAAGGAATCGTATTTCCCGGGTCTCAGATGGTGAAACTGGCGGACGATATGCATACGATTATCAGCGAACCTGTATGCGTGGCACATGGAATTGATACCGCTAAGGGAACCAGTTATGAGGAGCATCCATTTTTTGAGGCGTCCAGTATCCGTAAGATTGGCGAGTGGTATTATTTCGTATATTCCAGCCTCCAGGGAAACGAATTGTGTTATGGAATGGCGAAGACTCCGGAAGGACCTTTTGAATATAAAGGTGTGATCATATCCAACGGGGACCTTGGCCTGAAAGGGAATACCCTTGCCGTGAACTATACGGGAAATAACCACGGGGGCTTGGTGGAAGTAAACGGCAAGGTCTATATTTTCGGACACCGTCATACTCATGGCACGCAGTTTTCCAGACAGGGAACCGCAGAAGAGGTCCGGATTTTAGAAGATGGGACCATCCCGCAGGTGGAGGTGACAAGCTGCGGATTGAACGGCGGCCCGCTTCCGGCAAAAGGAGTATATCCGTCTTATATTGCATGCCATATTACAGAGAAGGACCGTGAAAAAGTAGGAAATGCTGTGATGGGCGGACCGGGAGGCGCACTGCCCAAACTTCCGGAGGAGATGCCCTATGTGACAGAAGAAGCAAACAAAAACGGAGAAAAGGGTTTGAAACCATATATCACAAACCTCCGTACAGGAGCAGTCGCGGGATTCAAATACTTTGCCTTTGACGGTACGGAAAAAAAGATTGAGACAGAGCTGCGGGGAAAAGGTACGGTGGAGGTTCTGACGGACTTGCCAGAAGGGGAAGTGCATGCTGTTGTTTCTGTAGAGTCGGATGGCTGGGACAAAGTTTCGGCAGGACTGAACGGAATAAAAGGCACACACGCATTGTATTTCAGGGTGAAAGAGGGAACCGTGGATTTTGCCGGATTCGAGATACGATAAAGGCTTTACACTCTAAATGCCTTTTGATATAATGTAAATACCAAAGAAGCGGTATACGGGATAACATTTTCAAAAGGTGTAGAGCTTGATAAAGGCTTTACACCTTTGTTACAGGCGCTTACAAAACCAGGGAGGACAAAGCAATGGGACCAAACGACAACAGATACAAAGTGGTGGTAGTGGATGACGAGACTATGGCAGTGAAAGCCATTTGCCGCATTATAGAAAAATACTGTCCGGAACTGGAAGTTGCCGGTACGGCCGGAAATGGGCGCGAAGCATTGGAGGTACTCCAAAAGACGTCGCCGGATTTGGTTCTGACGGATGTGGAGATGCCGGTGATGAGCGGAATTGAACTGGTACGGGAAGCCGGTAAAAGCATGCCGGATTTGTGCTTTGTCATCATCAGCGGCTATCAGGATTTTGAGTATGCGAGGGATGCTTTTCGCGGAGGCGTATTGGATTACCTGACAAAGCCTATTGTTCCGTCTCAGATGATGCTCACCATGAAAAATGTGGAGGAAAAACTGAGGAAGATATCTTACGATAGAAAGAACGGAATTTTTCGAAAATTATGTATGGGAGAGACCATTGCCCTGGAGGAAATCCAGAAATTCTTTCCGTCGAGAGAGTTTTATGCAGCGCTTCTGAGGGAGAATGGGCTTCCACGGAGGTATTCCCCGGCAAAAGAGCCGGAATTGTATGGAACAATTGATGAAGCCTATATGGTTTATGGGCGCGATAACATGGAGGAACTTTTTCTGATTCCGAGGGAAGTATTAGGACAGCAGACGCTGATTGATTATATGACCAGGGTGGAACGGCGCCAGAAGACAGAGGGGTCTTACACCACGCTTCTGTATTATGGAGAAGCTTTTTCCGGGCCGGAGATATCAGGAAAGGTACGGGATTTGTACTATTGGCTGAATACACTCAGCACGGTGGGGCTTTCCCAGGTGGTGGATCTGGATAAAAAACAGCTTCTTATGGGGAGGCAGCCCTCTACGGATGCGGCAGAACTTTCCAGTCTCCTCCAGGAGATGGAGCAGTATACAAAAAAGGGAAGATACGACCAGATTCAAAAATGCATTGAAAGAGCTTTTGCACGCTGGGGACAGGAGAAACGTCCGCAGATCTGGTTGGAGCAGGCGGCCAGAAGAATCCTGAGTTTTATCAGAACGCAGATTAAAGAGGAGGAATCCCTGATCGAGAGCGAGTATCAATTTGAGGATGCATTCTATTATTCTACGAGTATGGAAATGCTGTGGCAGAACCTGTATACATTTTTTAACCGTCTGCCGGAAAAGGAGAAGGAAAACATAAAGGTGGATTCACCGGAATTTTTTGACAAGATTAAAATCTATCTGAAAGACCACATTTCCGAGCCATTGTCTCTTCAGGAGATTTCCAATCTGTTTGCAATCTCTCAGGCTTATATGAGTCGGCTGTTCCGTAAATATACCAGGCAGTCTTATAACCAGTATCTGACGTGTATCCGTATGGAGCGGGCCAAACAGCTCCTGGAAGAGGGCAGCGGGCTTTTTGTAAAGGATATTGCCGAGATGGTAGGTTACCGGGACCAGTTTTATTTCAGCAGGATTTTTCATTCTTATACAGGGAAAAGCCCGGCAGATTATATTAAGTAGAAAAGGCGGCTTGTGCAAGTTTACTTGTATCAGGCTGTCTTTTATAGTTGCATTGTGCAATTGTTTCGATTTTTAACCGCTTTGTTTTGAATCTTCCATGTACTTTTCATTTTTCAACAGGTAAAATATGGACAACAAATTGAAAGAGAAAAAGGAGGATTTCATTATGAAAAAGAAAGTATTATCTCTGGTTCTTGCCGGAGCGATGACACTGAGTCTGGCTCTGACCGGCTGCGGCGGCGGTGGTTCTGATGCGGGGGACGCAGGAGACGCGCCCGCTTCTGACGAGGCTTCCGGCTCCGATGATACTTCCGATGGAGGAGAAAAGCCGTATGAGGGAATTACCCTGAAATGGTGGGGCGGAAATGCCGAGAATAACGCCGGTACACAGGCTGTTATGGAGGCGGCAACAGAAAAGCTGGGTATGGAGTTTGAAGTTGAAGTAAACCCAGGCGGATCTGAAGGAGATAATATCATTAAGACAAGGATGGCATCAGGAGACCTTCCGGATTTCCTTGTTTACAATTCAGGTTCCAAGCTGCATGATCTGAATCCTTCCCGTGGATTCCTTGATATTTCTGATTGGGATATTACTGAGAAATTCGATGACGCGTTCCTGAGTTCTGTTACTGTTGATGACGCTATTTATGGTACTCCACAGTCATCTACACAGGCAGGGGCAGTTATTTATTACAAACCAGATTATGAGGAATTAGGACTGGAAGTTCCGCATACATGGGATGAATTTTTAGAGAACTGTGAAGCTCTGGCTGACGCAGGAAAAACTCCGGTTTACTTCACTGGCGGCGAGACATGGGCAACACAGGTTCTGTTCCTTGGGGATTACTATAATGTTGCAACCGCAAATCCGACTTTCGCAGAGGATTACACAAACGGAGAAGCAAAGTATGCGGATGTTGCAGAGGCAACCAGAAGCTGGACCAAGTATGAGGATTTGGTAGATTATCTGAATGCGGACAAATCTGCGGCAACGGTTACAGACGGAAACTTTGCCATCGCTACCGGTGAAGCAACCCATTGGTTTATCCTGACCCAACAGCTCCCGCTCATTCTGGAAAATGTAGACAATCCGGATGATATCGGTGTATTTGGTGTTCCTGGTGATGATGCGGATGATCATGGACTTACTGTCTGGGAGCCGATGAGCTGGTATGTGAATAAAGACGGCGCAAACATTGAAGCAGTACATGCGTTCCTTGACTTTTACTATTCCGAGGAAGCTTTGGATCTTTACTTTGAAACTTACGGAGCAAACGGACCTTCCTGTGTCAAAGGCTATGAGCTGCCGGAATCTGTATGTAATGCGGTTCGTGTAGACATGCAGGCATACTTTGATGACGGAAAGACCGTACCGGCTCTGGAATATCAGTCTCCAATCAAGGGAACTACCTGTGAGCAGATGACCACGGCAGTAGGTCTCGGACAGATGTCTGGTGAGGAAGCTGCTGCAATGTATGATGATGACTGTAAGAAATCTGCAGTTCAGCTTGGCTACGACTGGAAATAATGATAAGAAGCATTGTGTGGCCGCCTGAAAATCCCAGGCGGCCATTACATTAAGGAATGGAAAGTATTGTATGAAAAAAATGCGGGCAAGCAGACAGTTACTTGCGTTGCAGGTGGTTACAAATAGGAGGCTTAATTATGAAGACCAAAAAGGAGAAGAGCATGTACCCGGTGTGGTTTGTTCTGCCATCCCTGATTATTTTCGGCGTATTTTTTCTGTGGCCGATCATATCCTCACTGTATTACAGTTTGACAGTATGGAACTTTGAAACAGCAAAATTCTGTGGACTCGACAACTATAAACTTTTCTTTTCCGAACATTCCATGAGTTCTTCAGTGGTACATACCCTGATTTACGCGTTCGGAACCAGCGCGTTAAAAGTAGTTCTCGCGTTCTTTATTGCAATTTTTCTGACCAGCCAGATTAAGACAAAGGGCTTCATCCGCTCGGCAGTATTCTTCCCGAATCTGGTATCCATGATGGCGGTCGGCCTTGCTTTTTCCTACATGATGCACCCGACCAAGGGGCTTTTGAATGTAGTGATCCAGGCACTGGGCGGTACTCCCATTGATTTTCTGGGGGACCCGAATACTGCGCTGTTAAGTATCATTATGACAGATGTATGGAAAGGACTTTCCATCTCTGTGGTAATCTATATCGCGGGAATCCAGTCCATTGATAAGACTTATTACGAAGCGGCATCCATTGACGGAGCAACCGGATGGCAGAAGCTGAAACATATCACCCTTCCGCTGGTAGCACCTTCACAGAATTCCATCATTATCCTTTCCCTGATTGGCGGGTTACGTTCTTTCGACCTGATCTGGGCAATGACAGGAGGCGGTCCTGGATTTTCAACGGATGTTCTGGCATCGGTTATTTACAAACAATATGCTGCCGGATTCTATGGACTTTCGACGGCAGGCAACGTGGTCATGCTGATTTTGATTTCGGTAATTGCGTTCCCGCTGCAGCATTTCCTGAATAAGAGAGAGGAGGCTATACAAGGATGAAAAAGAAGAAAAGACTCCTTCTCCTGGGAGATATCCTGGGAGTGCTCGTGACGGCTGTTTTATTCCTGGTTCCGTTTTATTTTATGCTCGTGCAGTCTTTGAAATCAAAGGCAGAGGCGAACAAGCTGTCCATCAGCTGGCCCAGCGAGCTTCATTTTGAAAACTATGTGGAAGTATTTAAACACGGAAACTATCAGCTGGTGACTGCCTTTAAGAACAGCGGCATTCTGACACTTTTTACGGTAGTGGGACTGTTGGCGACGGCTGCGATGGCGGCCTATGTAATCCAGAGAAGGCATGACAAGATTATGAACGGTATCCAGTCCGTGATTATGCTTGGATTGATGATACCGGCTGCAATCCTGCCGACTATCAACCTGCTGCAGACACTGCATATTTACAAAACAATGTTTGCTATGATCATGATTGAGATTGCTCTGCAGACGCCGTTTGCAATCATGCTGTATCGAGGATATATGGCATCCATTCCCTGTGAATTGGAGGAGGCGGCCCGGATAGACGGGTGTACCAGATGGCAGATTTTCTGGAAAGTCATTTTCCCGCTGCTGAAGCCAATCCAGGCAACGCTCATTATCCTGGTCGGCGTACAGACTTTTAATGATTTTACAAACCCATTGTATTTTCTGCCGGGTTCGGAGAATACTACAGTACAGCTGACTCTGTACAGCTATCAGGGACAGCTTGCCAGCAGCTTCAATCTGCTGTTTGCTGATATCATTGTGATCACGCTGCCAATGTTGGTATTATTCATTATCTTCAATAAAAAGATTGTAGACGGTATGGTTGCGGGTTCTGTAAAAGGATAAGGTAACTTCTATGAAATTTCGCAGTAAGATGGTGTTTGCATATACCACCGTTGCACTTTTAGTCAGTCTGATCCTGGGCATTCTGGTGGCCAGGATCAGTTTTCAATATGAAATGACCAGCCAAAGTAATAATCTCCGGGTATCTGCAAAGTCCTATGTGACCCAGATGGATGAGAGACTGGAACGGATGGATGCAATCATGCAATACATTCTTTCAGATTCTGTTCTGCTTGAAAGTATCGGGTGGCTCACGGAGGAGCCGGGCGGAGATGTTTCCAATAGATATATTCTGGACGCAAAATCAAACTTAAGTACAGGTCTTACTACAGAGTATATTATGAAAAATTCTTACCGGACTGTGTTTTTTAACCAGGCCTCTTATCTGGCAAGCAGCGCCATCTATACGACGGGGGCGGGCAGCTTGACAAAACAAAGGCTGATTTCTGACTTTCAGGTGGAGGAGGTTCCTTATCTGGAACCGGTGATGGCAGCGGACGGGGAATCTGTGATCGTGGCCGCTCACCCGGATTACTGGAGTTCCAATAATAAAGTGTCGGTCTATTCTATGGCGAAAGCTCTGCGGGGAGAGGGAATGGGATTCCTGGAGGTGGAGAACCGGATGGACAGCCTGGATTCCCTGGAAACAGCGGATACGGACATAGATTTCCTGATTCTTGTAAATGGGGAAGAGCTTCTCTATGCCAGCGATGAGGATTATGGAGCAGAACTGACCGAGCGTGATCGTGAACGGATTGTAAGTCTGCAGGAAGACCGGGTGCTGAAGGAAAACGGTGCTATTTACACAAAGGCATCATCTACGGAATTTGATTTGACCGTACTGGCATACAAGGAAAATTATCTGTTTGAAAAGGATAGACGGCAGCTCTTTTCCATATCCTTTCTGGCTACACTTGCAACATTCAGCGTCAGCCTGATTATGGTAATCTTTTGTGCGAATATTCTGACCAGACCGATTAAGAGTCTTCAGGAAACCGTAGAAAATACGAATATTGAAAATCTGTTGGATAATCAGCATCTGGAAAACGCAGGGGCTCTGGATGAATTTCAGGAATTGATACATTCCTATCAGGCGATGATGGCACGTCTGGACGAGGCGCTTCAGAACGAGAAACAGGCGGCGAAGCTTCAATTACAGGCACAGTTTGACACGCTGCAGGCTCAGGTGAATCCACATTTTATTTACAATGTGCTCAATACGATTTCGTCCCGTGCAATCCTGGATAATGATGAGGCAATCTGTGAGATGTGCGGTTCACTTGGAACGATGCTGCGCTATTCTACAAATAATAAAGAGCGTTATGCCTCTGTGGAGAAAGAACTGGAATATCTGGACAGTTATTTTTATCTGCTGAAAGCCCGCCATGAGAATTTGCTGGAAGTGAGTATTGATGTGGACCAAAAGATTGGAAAACAGGTCATTCCGAAAATGACTCTGCAGCAGATTGTGGAAAATAGTGTGAAACATGGTTTTCGGAACATGAACTCCGGAAGGCATATTTCCGTGACCGGCAGGGTGGAAAAGGATTGTTGGTTCATCCGGGTGCAGGACAATGGCTGCGGAATTCCGGCGCAGAAGCTCTTGGAGCTGCAGGAGCGGCTTACGGAAGTCAGGAAGGATATTCTGGAGAGAGCCAAACCCGCGGAGATGGAGATTGGCGGAATGGGAATTGTGAATACCTATGCCAGGTGTGTGCTGTTGTATTTTGAGAATATTATTTTTGAAATGGAGAACGTGCCAGATGGACAGGGGTTCGCAGTGACCGTCGGCCAACGGACGCCAGCCGGAGAACATAGGCCGTGATCAGGGTTACTGTCCACGAGGCCGTGCACTGTAACGTGATTATGGACAGTGGAATCTATAAAAAAAAGTTGTAATTGTGAGAGACTGAATATATAATAGTAGCTGAAAACGTGAGAGATTAGAATCTATAAAAATAGTTGTAACTGTAAGGGACTGCCGCAAAATAATAGATACAAGATTATTTTGCGGCAGTTTCTAAGCACACGGAACAGATAAGAAGCATTTTGAAGTGTGGTAGAATGATGTAGAAAGGAATAGGACCATGAAAATTAATCATTTAAAAGTGAATCATCTGACAAATCCGCTGGGTTTTGACTTGGCAAATCCAACGGTTTCTTATGTTGTGGCACAGGCGAAGGGAAAGCGCCAGGCATTTGCACAGGTGCAGGTTTCTCTGAAAGAGGATTTTTCGGAACTTGTGTATGACAGCGGGGAATGTGATTCGATTGTCAGTACCGGATTTGAACTGCCTGTCACATTGGACCCGATGACCAGATATTACTGGAAGGTCCGTGTGGCGGACGAGACAGGTGACAGTGCCGAGAGTAAGGTTCAGTGGTTTGAGACAGCAAAGACCGTGACAGGACATGACTGCACCTGGCAGGCTGAATGGATTACGCCGAAGATGGAAAAAGAGGTACAGGCATGTGTCTGGAAAGACATTGAGATTTCAAAGCCGGTGACAAAGGCCAGGGCATATGCCATTGGGCTTGGTCTCTATGAAATCTATTTGAATGGAGAGAAACAAGGAGACGAGTGTCTTCTTCCGGGATTCTGTGACTATGACAGTTGGCTTCAGTATCAGACCTACGACCTGCAATTGGCTGAGGGAAGCAATCATTTGGAATTGGTATTGGGAGATGGTTGGTATAAGGGCCGGTATGGAATGCGGACTCTGTATGAGAATTATGGGGACAGGCTGGCAGCTCTGGCGGAGATTCATGTCCTGTACGAAGACGGTACGGAAGAAATTATTGGAACAGATGAGACCTGGAAGGCGAGAAAGAGCCGGATTGTCAGCAGTGGAATTTATTCCGGAGAGACCTGGGACACGACGCTGGATGTCAGCGAAACATTCGGTACAGAGTGCCTTGACCTGGGTTATGACCGGCTGTCTCCAAGGCTGTCTCCGCCGATTACGGTTCATGAGCAGCTAAAACCAATAGAAGTCATCCATACCCCGGCGGGAGAGACAGTTCTTGACATGGGTCAGAATATGGTGGGATGGCTTCAGTTCCGATGCAAGGCTCCGTCCGGAACAAAACTGTATTTTCAGTTTGGAGAAATCCTGCAGGACGGAAATTTTTACACAGAAAATCTGCGTACCGCAAAAGCAGAGTTTACCTATATCTCAGACGGAAAAGAGAGGAATGTGCGTCAGCACTTTACATTCTACGGGTTCCGGTTCGTGAAGGTGTGCGGCTGGGAAGGGGAAGTGAATCCGGACGATTTCCGGGGCTTGGTGATTCATTCGGATATGGAGGAATTGGGAGAAATCACCACATCCGACCCATTGGTGAACAAATTGGTGCAGAATGCAAAATGGGGAATGAAGGGGAACTTTGTAGATGTGCCAACAGACTGTCCGCAGCGTGACGAGCGGTATGGATGGACCGGGGATGCACAGATTTTCTCCGGAACTGCCAGCTATTTTATGGATACCTGTGCATTTTACACGAAGTTCGGACGAGACCTCTATGCAGAGCAGGTGAAGCTGGGCGGCAGTGTGCCGGATGTGGTGCCTGTGGCAAACTACCCTGGAGATGCCTCCACAGCCTGGGCGGACGCTGCAACAGTGATTCCCTGGAATGTATATCTGCATTATGGTGATAAAAACATCCTGCGCCGTCAGTATGACAGCATGAAGGGCTGGGTGGATTATATGAAGCGGGAGGATGATAAGGACGATTCGAAGCGCCTGTGGCAGACAGGAACGCATTATGCGGACTGGCTGGCACTGGACGGAAATTATCCCGGCGGCGTATACGGTGCAACGGACCCTAATTTAATTGCATCAGCCTACTACTATTATTCTACCAATATTGTGGCAAAGACGGCTAAAATTCTTGAGAAGGAAGAGGATGCCGTATTCTATGGAAAATTAGCGCAGGAGATTTATGATGCTTTCGTGAAAGAATATTTCACACCTGCCGGTAAACTGGCAGTGGATACCACTACAGCTTATGTGGTTGTTCTGTATATGGGGCTGACACCGGATTACGCTTATAAAAGAGTTTGCAGCGGTCTGCTGAACAGGCTGAAAAAGAATTTTTACCATTTAGATACCGGCTTCGTGGGAACACCGTATCTGTGCCGTATGTTATCTGAAAATGGGATGAATGACCTGGCCTATCATCTGCTTCTGGAGAAAGGCTATCCGGGTTGGCTGTATGAGGTGCTGATGGGTGCGACCACTATCTGGGAGCGCTGGAATTCCGTGGAGCCAAACGGCAAGATCAGCGGTACGGAGATGAATTCGCTGAACCACTATTCTTATGGCTCAATTGTGGAATGGATGTTCCGGAATATGGCAGGTATCAATCCTTGTGAGGAGGGTGCAGGCTTCAAGAAATTCCGGATTGCCCCCATGCCAAATTATCAGATTGGAAAAGCCCATGCCACACTTCGCGCAGCTTCCGGAACCATCGAGTCTGCGTGGGAGATTGATGGAAAACAGCTCAGATTCCATTTTGTAGTTCCATTTGATACACAGGCAGAGATTGTGATTCCGGATGCTTCCGCAGATGTAATCCGAAAGATTGCTTCGGAGATGGTATCTGCTCATGGGGAGGCTGTAGATGTGGAGTCCATCCGTCAGGACGGAAAGAATGTGGTGTTCTTTGCAGGTGCAGGAAATTATGAATTCTGTTACGAGCCCACGACTCCATACCGGAAGACTTACAGCCTGGATTCTACATGGGAAGAACTGAAAGCAAATCCGAAGACCTGGGAAGTGCTGCAAAGAGAATATAATCTGGGAAGGATTCCTTTCGAGAAGGAACTGTGTACTCTGGAAGAAATGACCTGGGGACCATTTACCGGGCTTGGAATGACCCGGGAGAGGAGAGAGCAGCTTGACCGGATGCTGAGAGAAGTAGAGTAAGAACAATATAGAAAGAAATAGAATACTATAAAAAGGAAGGGTGCGGCAGTTTTATGTACATAAAGCTGCCACGCCCTTTGTATGCCATAGCATGCAGAAAAGGCGCCGGTGGCGCGTTTTCTGTATACCATTTTTGGGATTCATGTGCTGTTAATTATTCGTGCTCTCCATTAACGGTGGTTTTTGATACAATTTGCGTTCTATACATTTTTTTTCAAATGCTAACTGTCTTTTAATCTGTTCGTAACCGCCATCGCTGTCGGCAAGTTCTAACCGTTCTATTAAATCAAGTTTATCCAGTAGGTTGCCATTATATTCTTTTTCGCTTGGCATAAGATCACCTCCCTTTAATGAAGCACTTTTGTGTAGTAGTAAGGATAATTTCATTATAGCAAAAAGGAATTTATGTGTAAAGATTTTTTAAATATGCCCAGCTATAAGGTAGACGAATCTATAAAAATGTATTATTATAAAAAAGAATCGTGATGTTAAAAAACGTTGAGGATTATTTTGACACGCGTACGGAAGATTGGATGCTTAAATTTTACAACGGAAAAGTAAAGAGAGGACAAAAAATGGAACGACATACATTTGCAATGGAAATAAAAAAGGGACAGATGGATGAATACCGAAAGAGGCTGGGTGAGATTTGGCCGGAGCTGACGGCATTTCTGGACAGAAACCAAGTGAAGAATTTCAGCATTTGGAATGCAGAGTCCTTTATTTTTGGATATTATGAGACTGCGGACGGCAGCGCTCTTTCGGGGGAAGAGGAAGCCGTAAAAAATAACCTGACAGACAGAATAGCAGACACTTTTGAATGGATTTCTACTCCGGGACAGTCGATGCGCCTGATGTATCAGGACTTTGGTGTTGTGAGAGAAAGCAAAGAACTGATCCGGCACAGAATGTTTATGACAAAATTGAAACCAGGATGCGAGGAGGAGTACAAGCGCAGACATGACGGCCTCATAGAAAAACGAGGGGATACGGTTACACAGGGGCCGGACAGCAATTTCAGCATCTGGTGTGCAGGCGGCTACATATTCGGATATGACGAGATCGACACGACTATGGAGAAGGAGCCTTCCGAGGCGGACAAGGCATTTACTGTAGAATGGGAAACCCGCCAATTGGAGATTATGGACTGGATTACCAATGATGTGGACTGGATGACAGGAGAACGCCATGTGTCAAGCGTACGCCTGGCCTGGCATGCGTAAAACAGTAGTGTAGGATATCACATGAAAAAGGATGCGGGTAAGCAGGCAATCACTTGCTTTACAGGTGGTTACAAAAATAGAGGTATTTTATGGCATCACGAATTAAGAATATGACAGAGGGAAGACCAGCATCGCTGATCTTCTCTTTTGCGCTGCCCCTGATGGTGGGCAATATTTTTCAACAATTATATACGGTTGTAGACACGATGGTTGTAGGGAAAGCCCTTGGAGTCAGTGCGCTTGCCGCTCTTGGCGCAGCGGATTGGCTGAATTGGATGATGCTTGGGATTATCCAGGGATTTACACAGGGATTCGGCATTTTAATGGCCCAGGAATTTGGTGCAGGAAAGTATGAGGGACTTCGGAAGTCTGTGGGCAATTCCACGGTTCTTTCCTTCCTCTCCTCGATTGTCTTACTGGGAATTGGGCAGCTATTGGCACGTCCGGTTTTAGCCCTTCTGCAGACACCTGCGGAGATTCTTCCCAATACCCTTTTATATCTGCGGATCATGTATCTGGGAGTCCCCATTGTAATGGCATATAATCTGCTGGCATCTATCCTGCGTGCCCTGGGAGACGGCAAGACTCCTCTGCATGCAATGATTGTAGCGGCGCTCACCAATATAGCTTTGGACCTTGTGTTTGTATTGGTCTTTCACTGGGGGATTGCGGGAGCAGCAGCGGCGACACTGATTGCCCAGTTGATTTCCAGTCTGTTCTGCCTGTATCACATCCGAAAGATAGAGATTTTGAGGCTGGAGGCTTCGGATTTCAGCCTGCGGGAAAAGCGGCTGCCCCTGCGTCTGTTAATGCTGGGATTCCCTATGGCTTTTCAGAATGCGATCATATCTATCGGTGGGATGATCGTACAGTTTGTGGTCAATGGTTTTGGAGTTATCTTCATTGCCGGATTTACTGCAACCAATAAGCTTTACGGGGTACTGGAGGTTGCAGCCACTTCTTACGGCTACTCGATGGTCACTTATGCCGGGCAGAATTTAGGGGCCGGCAAGACGGACCGCATACGAAAAGGGGTAAAGTCAGCGGTTCTTATTGCTCTGGTGACGTCTCTATTGATTGCGCTGTTGATGCTTTGGGCCGGCAAAATGATTCTCGGATGGTTTATTTCAGGAACACCGGAAGAATTTGAGCAGACGCTTCAGATTGCTTATTACTATTTATCCATCATGAGCGTTTGCCTGCCGATTTTGTATATTTTACACATCACGCGTTCAGCGATTCAGGGGATGGGCAATACAATTCTGCCGTTGGTTTCCGGGATTGCAGAGTTTGTGATGCGGGCTGTGACAGCAATCTTGCTGCCCATGCTTATCGGAGAAACCGGCATCTTTTATGCGGAGATTATGGCGTGGACCGGGGCTGCCGTTATCTTGGTCATCAGCTATTTTGCGGTGATACGAAAGGTGGAGCGGGTGTTAAAGGAGGAGACAGGCAGTCATGCGCTTTGAAGATTCATACAGTTGGAGTCTGGACGAAAAGCTGGGAGAGATGGAGGTCATCTTTCAAGCGCTCCATGAGAAAGATTCCTCTTTACATCTGGAACAGCCTCATGAGATGAAATACTATACTTCTGTCATGCAGCATGCATTGCCTCTTGTGTCTGATTCGGTCCGGCAAATGTTGATGCAGGAACGTCTGGAAGAGAATTCATTTTTTCCGGCAGAACAGGATATTGAGCTATACCGGCATCTGCGATACCTTCCATGTAATTGGCATTCCCATGATTTTTTGGAGGTCGTCTGTATCATCCAAGGGGAGTGCATCCACTATATTGCAGAACAGGAGCTGAAAATGCAGGAAGGGGATATCTGCATCGTAGCACCGAATACAAGACATGCAATCAGTGTGTTTCATGATGACAGCATTGTTTTAAATATTCTGATCCGGATGAGTACCTTTGAAACGGCATTTTTTGGGACATTGATTGATGATAATGTTTTATCTCGTTTTTTCAACAGGACACTGTATGACTCTCCAATCTATCCATATCTGTATTTCCGGACAGGACAGGATCAAGGTTTGTTCAATTTTATTGGTTATGCTTATAGGGAAGCCTGCAGGAAGAGCCAGTATAAAAGGCAGATGATGAACTCAATTATTACAGGAATGTTTACCATGCTCCTGCGAAATCATGGAACGAATGTAATCGCTCCGGGTCTGGAACCATTGGATAAAGATAAAAATTTGTTCTATATTTTAAAGTATATGCAGGAGCATTATGAAACAATTACCCTTCAGGAAATGGCTGCTTTCTTTCATTATAGCGAGCGGCAGATTCAGCGGCTGGTCACCAATGCCACGGGTATCAGTTTCAGCGCTAATATTCTTCGGCTGAAAATGAATCAGGCGGGCCGTCTGCTTGCACGTTCCGATATGCCTGTCACGGAGATTGCCGAAAGTGTCGGATATACGGATACGAGGAATTTCCGAAGGATTTTTAAACAATATTATGGTGTGACTCCAACGGAATATAGGGAAAAGAGATGAGGGTTCTTCTTTTTCTGTGTGTATAACGGATGTCGCAGAATTACCCATAAATGTCGCTTGACGCTCTTTTTTTAGTAAAGATATACTGTTATACTGAGATTGGATTAAGAAGAGATTCAAAAACTTTATGACGGAGGGAATTCTTATGTTTAAGAAAGAGCAGTTTGGAATTGTGTTTAATACGATATTTTCGGTAGTATTTAGTGCGGCTCTTACGTTGTTCATCAAGCATATGAGCGGGCAGCTCACATTTGAGACTTTTTTAATGGGACTTGTACCGTCCTTTGCAATCAACTTTGTGCTGGGCACCTTTATTCCTCTTGTGAAAGTGGGGAATGCATTTGCGGGAATATTCATAAAAAATGAAAAGAATCCCATATTTTACCTGCTGCGTATGTTTGCAATCGTGTTGATTATGACGGCATCCATGAGCTTTCTGGTCATGTTTTCAGAAATGGGATTTACCATGGCACTGCCTATGGCATTTCTGGCCTCATTTCCAGGTACATTTCTGTATGCTTATATCGTAGGCGTACTTGTATTCCCTGTTTTGCTGAAAGCAGCGCAGGCGTTATGTAAATAAAGAAAAAGACAATGCGGAGATATTTGATGAAACAAGAGGTAATTCTTGTTTCAATTTTTTTTTCGTGGTATTCTATAAGTATTCAAGTGATTTGATTCACAAAAGTAATGAGATGATGAGAGATGATTTTTACATAACGGAGGAGACGCAAAGTGGATGAAAATATAAAAATATCATGGAAAAGGATTTTAGTATATATTATTTCACTCATTATATTGGGATGCGGAATTGCAATGAATACAAAAACAAATCTCGGCGTATCGCCGGTGATATCGGTTGCCTATAATATTGCGGTAATTTTAGGCCTGCCAATAGGAATCATGACATTTATTTACTATTGTTTTCTGATTTTGCTACAGTTTATCTTACTTAAAGGGAATCTGCCTTTGTTTCAGATGTTCCAGATATTGGCCAGTCTGATTACAAGTGTATTTATTCAGATATTTGATAATATACTGCCGACACCTGAAACGTTATCTATGAGGATTGTCATGCTTATTGTTGCAATTGCTTTAACAGGTATAGGCGCCTCTCTTTCCATCATGATGAAAATAGTACCAAATCCGGCAGATGGACTGGCGGATGCAGTGGGCGGATTACTTCACAAAAATCTTGGTTTTGGCAAAAACGTATTAGATGCAGTATGCATTCTGCTTGCACTGGCTATTGGATTCATTTTTAAGGGCAGCTTCCTGGGTATTGGCATTGGAACTGTGGTATCCGTAATCTGCACCGGAAGGGTGGTAGCAATGTTCCATCCGGTTTCCGCTTCCATTTATCAAAAGGTGCGATGATGACCGAATATGGCCATATTGTTTTGATTAATCTGGCGGCCGCTGCCATTAAAGAATCATTGCTGATGCAGTATGCACAAAAATTGACTCTTAAATTTGTTGATAAGTAACAAAAAAATGAAAATTCTTATTTTAAGATTGACATTTTAAACAGTAAGAATATAATGATAAATAGCTTGTCAGACAAGTAAAGGGTAATAGATGATGATTCAGAAAAACAACGTTACAGAACAGATTATAGCTTACTATAAACAGAAGATTTTGGAAGGCGAATGGAAAGTGGGCGGGAAAGTGCCGTCGGAGAATCAGCTTTCAGCGGAATTAGGGGTAAGCCGGGCAAGTATTCGAAGCGCTGTGAAGGAATTGATCGGAATCGGTGTTCTGGAAAGTATTCATGGTAAGGGTACATATTTAATTGATAATAAACTGGACTTTCAGAATAGTTCAGAATATAAAATTACGGCAAGTGATTGCCAGGATATAAAAAAAGTTTTGGTGTTCAGGAGAATTATAGAGCCGGAAGCATGTTATCTGGCAGCAGTGAATGTGACAGACGCAGTATTAAAGGAACTGGAAGAGGCGCTGCAGAGGATGCTGGACAATCGTTTGGATTCTTTGAAATACGTGGCAGCCGATTTGAAGTTTCACAGGGCCATAAGTAAAGCGACAGATAATCCACTGATTGAGAAGAGCATGAACAGGGTCTTTGATGAGAACTTCCGTGAACATGAAGCGATGAATCAGTTATTTGGATATGATGATGGTATTCATTATCATACATTGATCCTGGAAGCAATGAACAGTGGTGATGCTGTACGTGCCAGAGAAGTGATGTTCGAACATATGCAGCATGCCATTGATCTGTTGGAAAAAATGGGTAAATAAGGTGTTGGAAATATATTGTTGTGTTACCAGCACCTTAAAATAAAAACAAACTTGTCAGACAACTGACAAGTTAAAAAGGAGGAACTATGGGAGTTAAGATCAGGAAACTCAAAGTAATCTGCACTGCACCAGAAGGAATCAATCTGGTGGTAGTCAAGGTGGAAACAGACCAGCCCGGACTGTATGGCCTGGGATGTGCGACATTCGCCTACCGGCATCTTTCAGTAAAGCATGTGATAGAAACCTATCTGGAACCTTTACTGATTGGAAGAGATGTGGAGAACATCGAAGAGAACTGGCAGCTTATGCACCAGAACGGCTATTGGAGAAACGGCCCGATTGAGAATAATGCGATTTCGGGCGTGGACATGGCGTTGTGGGACATCAAAGGAAAGATGGCGAATATGCCGGTTTATCAATTATTCGGCGGGAAGGTCCGGGAAGCAGTACCTGTATACCGGCACGCAGATGGAAAAGACCTGAGCGAATTATGTGAAAACATTCAGCGTTTCCATGAAATGGGAATCAATACGATTCGTTGTCAGTGCGGCGGGTATGGCGGAGAAAGCTACGGAGAGACCCCGTCTACGGCACCGGAAGGTGCACTGCCCGGAGTTTATCTGGACTCTCAGAAATATATCCGAGACACGGTCAAGCTGTTTGAAGGAATCCGGAATAAACTCGGAGAAGAAATCCAACTGGTACATGATGTGCATGAACGGATTACACCGGTAGAAGCAGTCCGCCTTGCGAAAGAACTAGAACCGTTTCATCTGTTTTTCCTGGAAGACCCGGTTCCGTTGGAGCAGACAGACTGGCTGAGAAGGCTGAGGCAGCAGAGCAGTATTCCGGTAGCCCAAGGAGAGCTGTTTAATAACTTTGCGGAGTGGAGAACACTGATAACGGAACGGCTGATTGATTATATCCGCGTCCATCTTAGCCAGATTGGCGGAATCACACCAGCCAGAAAGCTTCAGATCTTTGCGGAGCAGTTTGGAGTCAGGACAGCATGGCACGGTCCTGGAGACATGTCACCGGTAGCCCATGCGGCAAATATTCATATCGACCTTGCGGCTCCGAATTTCGGTGTGCAGGAATGGTCGGGAATCGAACCGCCGAACTTCGTGATTCAGGAACTGCGTTCCCAGCATGGCGCGCTTCTGGAAGTATTTGACGGACTTCCGGAATTTAAGGATGGTTATGTATATGCAAATGAAAAACCGGGACTTGGTGTAGACATCAATGAAAAAGAAGCAGAGAAATACCCATGCACTGCAGAAGTCACTACATGGACACAGACAAGAAGAAGAGATGGTGCCCTGCAGACGCCTTAAATATTGTAAAAAAAGAAAGCGAAGGGGTGAAGAAATTATGTTGAAAAAACGGATTATGAGGACTATTGCAGTTTTACTCAGCATCACACTTATGCCGGTGTCTTTATATGGATGCGGGAGTAAAGAGTCAGATGAAGATGTCATTTATTCCCGCGAAGCAACGAGCCAAGTGTACATGTGGGCATGTACATTTGGCGACTGCCGCGAGGGTCAAAAATCCCGCAGCTTGCTGCGGGGTTTTTGACTTGAAAATGGCTGTTGCAGATGCAGATTCTTCCGCACAGGCAGAAGGTGCAAGAAAGATAGCGGAAGAAGTAGAAAAGGCAACAGACGGACGGGTACAGATTGAAGTTATGGCAGGCGGAACCTTGGGGGCAGAACGTGATACGGTAGAACTGGCTATGATGGGCGGCGTGGATATTGTAACCTGTGCGAATTCCGTATTGACACAGTGGATTCCGGAAATGAGTATCTTGGACCAGGCATATCTGTTTACCAATGAAGAACAGGCACATGGCGCGGTGGACGGACCGGTAGGAGAGCTGATCGAACGGGAAGCGCTGGAAAAATTAAATCTGCATGTGATTGGGTATATGGAATCTGGATTTCGTAACACATTTTCCAAAGAGCCAATTACGACAATTGATGATTTTAAAGGAATAAAAATCCGTACCATGCAGAATGCATACCATATGGCAGCCTTTGAATCTTTTGGAGCCATACCAACGGCAATGGCAGCGAGTGAGCAGTTTACCGCGCTGCAGCAGGGAACGATTGATGCATGTGAGAATGCGGTCAGCAATTGTCTGAATAATGGATTCTATGAAGTGACAAAAGAGATTACATATACGAATCATGCGTTTGTATATATCGTGGTCAGCATGTCGGATAAGGCTTGGAACAGGATACCGGAAGACCTGCGTGAGACATTCATGGACGCTGTAGAAAGAGGATACAATGAAGAAAGAGCGCTTTTAAAACAGGCGAATGAAGACGCGACGGAAGTACTCAAAGAGAAGGGGGTAACGTTCCATGAAATAGATGTGGAGGAACTGCAGAGTGCATATAAGGAACTCGGTGAGAAAAAAGGATTTACATTTGATTCGGAATGGCAGGACGCGATTGATCAGGCCATTGCAGAGAATCCATAAGAAGGGGGGAGCATCATGAAAAGAGTACTGGATATTCTGACCAAGATTGAAAATGTGATTATGGTCGTAACATTTGCAGTTATGGTTTGTGCGTCCTTTGCACAAGTAGTAAATCGAAATATTTTTAAATTGCCTATTTCATGGTTTGATGAAGCGTCTATTTACTGCATGATCTATATGGTATTGATCGGTACGGAAGTAGGACTGAGAGATGGTACACAGATTGCGGTAACGGCAATTGTTGATAAACTTCATGGAAAAGGAAAAAGCGGAATGCAGATTCTGGCGAAAATCGTTGTAGTCGTATTTTCATTTGGTGTGTTTATGGGCGGCATGAAGCTGATGGATATTCAGATCCGCACCGAACAATTGTCTGCCGCACTGGGAATTCCGATGGCAATCCCGTATGGAGCTATGGTAATCAGCTTTGCAATGATTACACTGGTGCAGGCAGTGTCAGCAGTAACACTGGCCGTAGAGACATTCATGAATAAGACAAAGGAGGAAGAAGGCGTATGACAGGGTTAATTCTTTTTGGATGTTTTGCATTATTCCTGGTGATCGGCGTACCTGTTGCCATGTCCCTTGGAGCAGCAACGATGGCGGCGATTGTATTCAGCCCCGACTTTGCGATTACGACAGCCGTTATCCCGCAAAGGATTTTTGGAGGTCTGGAATCTAGTTCCCTGATGGCAATTGCATTTTTTGTCCTTGCCGGAAACCTGATGACAAAAGGCGGTATTTCCAGACGGTTGGTGGATTTGGCAAATTCTATGGTAGGAAATGTGCGTGGAGGAATGTCTCTTGCACTCATTTTATCAAGCGCATTTTTTGCGGCGCTTTCCGGCTCAGCCCCGGCAACCGTAATCGCAATTGGTTCCATGCTCTATGCAGACATGGTCAGGATTGGATATCCGAAAGACAGAACAGCAGGATTGCTGGTAGTATCCGGAGGACTGGGACCAATCATACCTCCTAGTATCATTATGGTAGTATACTGCACGATGACAGGTGCCTCTGTTGGGGATATGTTTAAGTCTGGTATGGCGATTGGTGTCATGATCATGGCTGCCTTGATGGTAGTGGTTTTAATCTTTGCGCAGAAGGAAAAATGGCCAAAGATAGAAAATCGTATCGGATTAAAAGAATTCTTTATGAATTTTATCAAAGCAGTGCCGGCATTGATGCTCCCGATCATTATTCTGGGCGGGATTTACAGCGGCCTTCTGACACCAACGGAGTCGGCATCAGTGGCAGTCGTGTGGGCTTTAATTGCAGGACTGTTTATATACAAGGAGCTGACGGTAAAGGACCTGATTCCGATTATTCTTGAGTCGGCAAAAAGTTCAGCGATGGTACTGTTCATTGTTGCAACTTCGACAGCATTTTCATGGCTGTTCACATTTTCAGGAATTTCAGACAGCCTGGTGAACGCAATCATCGGAATGAATCTGAACCCGACCATGTTCTGTCTGATCATTGCAGTGATACTGCTGTTATTCGGAACATTTTTGGAAGGTATCGCAACAGCGGTTCTGCTTGTACCGGTGCTCTGGCCAATTGCAAGTTCACTGGGGATTGATGCGATCCACTTTGGAATGATCGTATGTATTTCAAATGTAGTGGGAACTATGACGCCGCCGGTTGCGGTAAACATATTCTCAGCGGCAAGTGTGACAAAGCTGAAAATGGGAGAGATCGTCAAAGGAGAGATTCCATTTTTTATCGGCTATATCGTAGTATTTCTGGCAGTGGTATTGATTCCTGCTATCAGTACGTTTTTGTTGTAAAAGCAGGGGTATAAAAAATAGAAAAGGAGAGAAGAAAGATGTTTGATGGAAAGAAAATGTTCAGCGTAGAAGGGAAAAAGTGTATTGTCACCGGCGGTGCGCAGGGACTCTCAAAAGGTATGGCAGAGGGGCTTCTGGAAAATGGAGCGGAGGTTGTTCTGGTAGACGTTCAGGCAGAAAAGCTGCAGCAGGTTGTAGCAGAATACAGAGACCAGGGGTATAAGGCCTATGGAATTTCAGGAAATCTGGCGGACCGGAACGATATTGACAGGATTTTTGCCGAGGCAATGGTATTGCTGAGAGGCAGGTTAGATGTTTTGATTCCGGCAGCAGGCATCCAGAGAAGACATTTGCCGGAAGAATTTCCAATTGAGGAATGGGATCTTGTAATGAAGATTAATCTGGATCATGTATTTATCATGGTTCAAAAAGCATTGGAAGTTATGCTCAAGCAGCCTACCGGCGGCAAGATTATCAACATTGCTTCTATGGTATCCTGGTTCGGAGGAACGACGGTTCCTGCATATACTGCAAGTAAGGGAGCTGTTACCCAGTTGACAAAGAGTCTTGCGGTAGACTGCGCTGGCCGCGGAATTAATATTAATGCATTGGCACCGGGATATATGGATACAGAAATGTGTGCTAATATGTCACAGGAGAGGAAAGATGAAACTACAGTCCGCATCCCACAGGGAAGATGGGGAACGCCGGAGGATATGAAAGGACCGGTATTGTTCCTTGCCTCCGCTGCATCTGACTATCTGAACGGTGCGGTGATTCCGGTAGATGGAGCATATCTTGTGAAATAGCAGATGAAAGGGATATCAGAAGATTGATACTGATACAGTGGAGGCCGTAACTCATGCGAGTTACGGCCTTCCTCTGTAAAATAGTGAAAAAAGGGGTGTTGGTTGAGGCGTGGGTGACGTTCAATTTGATT
>CANOBT010000075.1 GCA_947564305.1 uncultured Lachnospiraceae bacterium
ATACAAAATGTAATGCAGGAGGTGCAAAGCGATGTATGATATTGAAGCGAGACACATCATTGAGGCATTGCGCTCCGGCGTTCCCTCCCGCGCGGTAGGACAATATTTCTCCGAAGCCCGTCCCAAAATCATGCGTGAGATTTCTGACAGGCTGGACTGCGTATGTGAACAAGGAAAATCCAGCGGAATAATCATCAGCGGAAAATATGGCGAAGGAAAAACACATTTACTGAATACTGTATTTAATCTGGCGCACTCCAACAACATGGTAGTTTCCTATCTTTCGCTGAGCAAGGAGACTCCCATGGACAAGCTGTATCTTGTCTATCAGAAGGTGATTCAAAATACCTACCTTCCCAAGCGTCAGCAGCCGGGATTCATGCAGGAGTTGGAAAAGATTTCTGCGAACAGTCCCATTGCCAGCGAGATGTTGGTATATGCATTGCAAAAACTGGAAACAGACAAGCTGTATTATCTGTTCCGCTCCTATCTGGGCACTGAGGATTCTGATGAAAAGTTTCTCCTGCAGGCAGACTTAGAAGGCGATTTTGTTGCAAATGCCGCTCTGAAAAAGATTTACCGCCGTATTTTCAACGAAACCGTAAAATACAAGGAAAATTTCAAAAAAACCGCTCATTGCAGTGATTACTTTGCCTTTATAAGTCACTTATTTACCCTGTTAGGCTATCATGGATGGGTGATTCTGATTGATGAGACGGAGTTAATGGGCCGTTTAGGAAAAAAAGCCCGTCTCAACGCATATCGCAATATGGCGCGTTTCTTACTCCCTGAACGATGCCCGGAGAACACGTTTAGTATTTTTGCGCTCAGCGCATCTTATGTGGAGGATGTCATCGAGAGGAAACATGAATATGAAAATCTGGAAGATGTCTATCCGGAACAACCGGAACCTGCCAAAACGGTTCTGGATCTTTTGGTAAAAGCACCTCAGCTCGTGCCATTGACCAGAGAGGAAATCAACAATGTATTGTATAAAATACAGGATTTCCACGGCAAAGCCTATGAGTGGACCCCCAACGTCTCCTTGGAGTCACTGGTGGAAGCCACTCAATCCGGCGGATATCTCTTACGTACAAAAATCCGCGCGGCAATTGAGTTTTTAGATCAGCTCTATCAGTATGGAAAGGCAGGAAAGACTACGGTGAATGAACTGGGGGAAGAGACTTTTACGGAAGATGCTCCGTCGTTGGATGAGTGAGGTATAATTATAGAAGTATTCGAAAATGGTTATGAAATTATGAATTTAGAAATTCCTATTGTATTTTTTACAAAAATATAATATATCCCCGCCGTTTTGCGGCGGGGAACAGTATTATCCAAGACAACTCTATGATTGTGAAAAATCCCTTGTCAACAACTTATCCTCTGTCAGCAATTCCTCTACGGTCCCTAATCCCAATTCATCCAGGACTTTACGCACATAAGGATTCTCCAACGGCGTACCGAAACGAGCATTTTCTGCATAAGTATCCACATGTTTTGTGCCTTCCTCTGCATTCAGGATTGCCTTGGGACCGCCTACACATCCTCCAACGCATCCCATTCCCTCAAAGAAATTTGCATCCGTTTTTCCTTCTTTGATTCTGCGAATCATCTCCATGCAGGCTTTCGTTCCATTTGCCTGCTCGGAGCGGACGTGAATCCCCCTGTCAGGCCGAAGCTGATCCACCATCTCAGATACCGCACTGCTCACGCCTCCGGTTCTTGCATAAAGTCTTCCTGCTTTCGATGCGTGTTCTTTTTCTAAATCCGCCAGTTGGTCCGGATGGATATCTGCCGCCTCGAAGATATCCCTTAGTTCTTGAAATGTCAGCACATAATCCACCGCGTCCGCAATATCCGGTTCCCTCGCTTCCTTCTTTTTTGCAAGACAGGGACCGGCAAAAACTGTGACCGCATCCGGATGAATCCGCTTAATCATACGTCCACAGGCAACCATAGGAGACACGGCTCCCGGTACATGGGGCATCAGCTCATGATAAATGTTGCGTATCATAGAAATCCACACCGGGCAGCAGCAGCTTGTCAACTGATAGTCTCCCGTATGCTGTACATGCCGGTCAAATTCTAATGCTTCCTTTAATGTCAAGATATCTGCAAATAAAGCAACCTCCACCATTCCTGTGAAACCTAATGCCTTGAATGCCGTGCGAAGCTGCCCTGGCGTCACGTTTTTACTAAATTGTCCGAAGAATGCCGGAGCCACCATCATATACGCCGGTCCCTTTGCCTCCCTCACTGCTTTCATGGCCGGAAGCACATCTTTGCTTGCAGTCAGCCGGCCGTCCTTACAGGCTTCAATGCATGCCTCGCAGCCCGCGCATAGTTCCGGATTAATATACAGCTTCCCCTCCTCATTCCACTGGATTGCATCGAAAATACAGCTATTTTGGCATGCACGCTCATAAGAACATTGCTGGCATTCATCAATGTGCAGGACTGCCGCATATTTTTCCGGATGGAGCAGGCAGTCCAGATGATAGGGGTCGTAGTCCGCAGGCAATGGCTCGTCCCTTGATATTTTCCTGGAAAGAAGGTCCTGATAAAGTTCATCGAATGATTTCATATGATTGAGATTCCTTTCTGCTGCAAGGTAAAAAGCTGTAGGAAAATAACTCATACATCCTGGCTTGTCTGTACAAATTGTTTTCTACGGTTTTCAAATTATGAACAGCTTTACGGAATATTAGTATGCGCAAAAAAGAGTGGTTTTATTAGCTGACGAATCATATCTACAGATTTTATAAAAACAGATTCGTTTGTTATTTATTTTGAGAATGATTTTAATTTTCTTCGACAAGGCAGATCTGCCTTGTACACACCTTGTCCAGAAGGGCTTTATTATGGCTGACCGCAATCAATCCAATCTCCCGCCCCTGGATTTCATGGAGCAGAAAATTCCAGATCTGGCTCTGAGTGATCAAATCCAACATGGCGCTAATCTCATCGGCCAGAAGGAACCGGGTTCTCTTCCCCAAAGCGCGTGCAATGTTAAACCTCTGTATCTCTCCTCCTGACAGCTCCGCCGGATATCGGTTCAGCCAGTCCGGTTCGATTCCCAGTCCCCGGACCACCCGCTCTTCCACTTCATCCCCCTCTGCCAGTACTTCTTTCATGCGAAGTCTGGGATTTACCGCCAGCTCCGGCTGCTGCCAGATCATCTGCACCGGACAGCAGCCCCGCCATTCATGCAGGGGCACGCCATCCAGAAGGATTTCTCCCTGGTCCGGCTTCAGATATCCTCCAATCAGTTTGCATAAAGTTGTTTTTCCCACACCGCTGGGAGCCACAAGACCAATCCGCTCCCGATGGTCCATGCTGAAACTGAAATCCTGCAGTATCCTCCTGTCTTTCGCAGAATATTGATAAGTCAAATTTTTAACTTCTAATATCATCTGTTTTCTCCTGAATCTGTATACATCTAACTTTCCCTTTTCCAACTTCACGATAAGGAATTTTCTGCCTGCACTCCTGTGTGTGCCCTTCACATCGGTCAAAAAAAGGGCATCCCTCCGGCATGTCTTTCACATAGGGCTGACTTCCCTCAATAAACTGAAATCCATTCTGCGGCAGCGCCCGCCAGAGTGCTTTCGTATAGGGATGCCGCAGTGTTTCCTCATGTCTGAAATCAGATACATCTGCTTCTTCCAGGGTAGTTCCCGCATAAAAAACCGCAATTTTATCCGCTGTTTCCAGGGCAAGTTCCAAATCATGTGTAATCACCAACACACCTGCCCCCATATCAGCAAGGTCCCGAAAATGGCTCATGACCCGTTTTGCAAGTTTCAGTTCCAGTCCCGGTGTGGGTTCATCTGCGATGACCAGAGATGGATTTTCTATCATAGCCGTAGAAATCAGAATCCGCCGGCTCATCCCGCCCGACAGTTCAAAAGGATATTTTTCCTCCACCTCGGGAGCCAGGTGGTACCGTTTGAAAATTTCTCTCAGCTTTCCGCGTGTCTTCTCATCTTTTCGATTTCTTCTGATCTGAGGTCCCACCTTCATCAGCGGATCCAGATAGGAAAGGCTTTGCGGAACCATTACAATCTCACTGCCCCGCAGCCTTTCCGCCCTCTCCTTTGTCAAAGTTTCCCCCCGATACCAGATATCTCCTCCCATCGCAGCATTGTAAGGCAGGATTCCCATGACTCCGTGAGCCAGAAGGCTTTTGCCGGAACCGCTGGAACCGACGACAGCTACAATCTCCCCTGCATGTACTTCCACGTTCAAATCCCGAATCACCGGAAGTTCCACCTGATGCAGTCCATGCCCATATTGGGTGAAGGTTATATTTAGGTTTTCTATTTTTAAAATGCTTCGCATTGGCCTTTCTCCTATTATATGGTAACGCCCCCTCACATTCGTTCGGCGGCAACTCGGAGAAAGGCATTTTCAGAAATGCTTCGCATTTGCCTTTCTCCTATTCATGGACACTGCCGGGATCAAGGAGCTTGCGCAGGCAGTCACCCATCACATAAAAAAGTGTCACCGTCAGAACCAGAAATAATCCCGGGAACAGTGCCAGCCACCATTTTCCTGTCACCAGATATTTCATGGACTCGGACAGGATGATTCCAATCGCCGGTTGTTCCATAGACAGCCCAAATCCCAGAAATGTGATACTTGCCTCATGGAGGATTGCATGTGGAAAGATTAATACAAATCCTACAATAAACTGCGGCACCAGATGAGGCGCTATATGTTTTCTGGCAATATACAATCTGCTCTTTCCAAGCTTTTCCGCAATCTGCACATAGGGACTCCCCTTCAATTGGATGACTTCCGCCCGAATCAGCCTTGCCAGAGACGGCCAATGGGTCAGTGCAACTCCAATCACCACTCCCGGGAAGCCTCTTCCCAAAGCCACTGAAATCAGGATTAAAAGCAGCATATGCGGAATTCCCATGACCAGATCAATCACCCACAGAATCAACCCATCCGCCCATTTCCCCAAAAGTGCTGAGGCAAGTCCCAGAGCAAGGGCCAGAACGGCGCTGATGGCTGCCGACAGAACACCGATAAAAATACTCAGGGACATCCCTTTCACTGTCCGAATCAGCATATCCCTTCCAAGCCAGTCCGTACCAAAAAGATACTGCATACAGGGTGCAATATTCTTTCTGGTAAAGTCGGTTTCCCTCGCCGCTTCGGATAGAAATGTCCCGGCAATACAGACTGCCGTCAGAAATAATGTAGATATACAAAGCAGCAAAAGTACCCGTTGTCTCCGATTTAATGTTTTTTTCCGTTTCACTGCTTTCCACCTCCTCTCCGGATTCTCGGATCAATCCACCCATAGAGAAGGTTTGCGATCAGATTACCGCCGAATACAAAGAGGGAACTGATGATTGTGATAGCCATTAACAGCGGCAGGTCACTGCCCAGTCCTGCGGATACCGCTGCCTGTCCAAGTCCCGGATAGGAAAAGACCTGCTCCACCAGTACGGAACCCCCGAATATCTCGGAGATTGACGCAAACTGGAGGGTCACCGCAGGAAGCAGTACATTTCTCATCCCATGATCACGAAACAGCGTCCAGCCTCTTTCCCCTCTGGCCCTGGCAAAAAGTACATAATCACTCTCCATGATATCTATCATTTTTTCCCTTGTGTGAAGGGCAATATTGGAGATTCCAGTGATACTCAGGGTCACCGCCGGAAGGACTGCATGACGAATCCGGTCTAACAGCGTCACTCCGCCAGCCTCCACCCCGATTGGCACACTAAGCCCGATTGGAAGAACTTTCAGCCACACTCCAAAAATCATCAGCATCAGCAGGCCCATCCAAAACGCAGGCGTACTGGAAATCAGCAGACAATATCCCCGAATTCCTTTGTCCACTGCTTTTCCACGGTTCATCCCGGCAATCACACCCAGAGCCAGTCCCAAAATCCCGGACAGCACCCATGCGGCTGACATCAGGAAGAGGGAATTTCCAAGCTTCACCCCGATTACTTTCGCCACCGGCTGCCGGTACAGAAGGGACACCCCCATATCTCCGCGCAGAAAATCACCGGCCCAAGACAGATACTGACGAACCGGCGGAGTATCCATCCCCCAGTATTCTTTTAATTTTTCCACCTGCTCCTGGCTCATGGCCCCCAAGGCCGCCTGACCTACGTTCGCCTGCAGCGGATCTACGGGAGAAGCCTTCATCAGCCAAAAAGTTACAATACTTACCGCAATCACAAGAAGCAGCATGCGCACACACTGCTTCCCCGTATAAATCAACCTTTTTCTCATATGATACCTTACTCTACTCCCATGACCACTGATCCACATTATTTACGATAGACCATCCATGCCCGTGAGGATGAATCTTCTGTTCTTCCACATTCAGTCCTTCTCTTACAAAATACAGATGGTCAATATTGCACAGCCAGATCCATGGAATATCGCCCTCCTGTGTAATCCCTGTTGTCCCATCCCACTGTGCCTTCTGCCACAGTTCATAAGACTCCTCCAATACCGCACTTTCCAAAGCCCTATCCATATAACTGTCTACCGTTTCATTTGCATATGGAGAATACCCTGCCTGTCCGAGTCCACTATCTTCTAACGTGTGATAAATATTGTAAAGTTCCATCGGCGTATGGGCGCCCCACCCCCATACCAACGGCTCGGATTGTGCCCGGGTATACGCGGTATCCCAACTCACGCCTTCCGTGGAAACATCAATTCCAAGCTCTTTCATCTGATTGGACACCTCCTCGGCAATGGCCTGGCGGACAGAGTCTCCGCTTGAGAACATCAATGTGATTTCCGCCTTCACGCCATTCTTCTCACGTATACCGTTATCACCTTCTGTCCATCCCGCCTCGTCCAAAAGCGCTGCCGCTTCTTCCGGGTTATATTCCACTTCACAGTCTTCACTATACCAGGGCATCTTATCACACACACTGTACGCCTTGGTACCATAGCCATTTAACACATGATCAATCAGTTTATCCCGGTCAATGCCAATATTAATGGCACGTCGCACATTTACATCTGCGGTAAATGTATTTCCATAGGTAATGCCATCCTTCTCCTTAGGCTCACAGCAGGGCAGGTTAAATCCACGGTTATCGACTGTCCGAACACTTAAAAGGCTGTATCCACCCAGTTCCTGATCGCTATAAGATGCCGCCGTATGGGCAACATCCACCTCGCCTGCCATGGCTGCTGCCAGCGCCGCATCCTCCTCCATGAAGAGGACGGTCACCTTCTTAATATTCGGCTCTTCCCCATAATAATCCGGATTTGCCTCGAAAATAACCTGCTGCCCTTTGTCCCACTGTTTCATGATATAACGTCCTGAACCGATTGGAGCCTGCCCGTAATTCTCATCATATGCATGTTCCGGCACAATCCCGACAATCGCCATCGTATAGGGCCAGACTGCAAAGGGCCTGGACATGTGGAACTCCACCGTAGTATCGTCCACAGCAACCGCCTCGTCAAGCATCGTGAAATCATTGACAGAACTTTTTTCTTTACAGTTATTATAAGTAAACGCTACGTCCTCTGCCGTCAGCGCCTCCCCATCCGTAAACTTTACATCATCGCGGATGGTCACTGTCCATGTCATCCCGTCTTCACTGACTCCGTAATCTTCCGCCAGGTCCGTATCAATGCCAAGATCTTTTGTTGTCACGGTCAGCGTGCTCTGGATCAAAGGCTCATGCACATGTTCGCCTGCCCCCCATCCATAGGCCGGGTCAAATCCGGATTCCGGTTCCGAAGTGACCGGCATGGTAACAATGACTTCGTCCGCAGATGCACCTTCCACCGTGCCTGACGCCGTCTCATCCGCCATGCCTCCTGACTGTGCCGTACTGCCGCATTCCTGATTATCCAAACCGGAACCGCCGCAGCCGGCAAGCAGTCCCATTGTTAAAGCTGCTGCGCATAAGATGCTGATGACTTGCTTTTTCATGTGTAGGCCCTCCCCGCATTTTGTGGCCAACCCACTCTGCTGATTAGCCAATTCTCCTCTTTTTACTATACTGAAATCGGATAAGGTTCCACAAGCCCCCCTGGGGGTTATTTTCATCTATTTTCTTTCTGCTTTTGACTTCTCCTGCCGGATGATCCGCTGGATACTTTTATCCGCCAGAAAATACTCCTCCGCCAGTTCCTTAATGGTTTTTCCGGCCTGAAAGTCCGTATAAATCTTCGCATTCCTCCTCGCCAATTCCCTTTTTGTCGTTGTCCGCTCTCCCCATGCCTTTTTCTCTTCTTCCTTTTTGGGAATATAAACCATAGCACCGTCTACATATTGCTGCAATTGTTCAATCAGTTCCGGCGGTAAGATTTCTACCGCGCGTATGTAATCCATGTTACGCACCCCCAAGTGTATCCCGTGTGGAATGTTCTTCAGTCCGAGGGCATCGTCCAACAATATATAAGTGCGCACTCTGATAAGAGCGATTCGTCCTCGCCCCATAATTCATATTTTGAAATTCTGTCATATTCATTTTTTCATTTTTACCTGATACATATTGCCTGATTTTGGCAGTCTGTGATTTTACACCTTAATACATAATGCAATTTATGCCACTGAATAGTTCGCTCGATACAGTTAATCCGTCATTCATAACTGACATTATTCTCGAAAGAGTCCATAATGATGAGCAGATACAGCAAATACACCATCAACATTTTTCCTGCACTCTATAGTATTCAGACAATCTTGTATTCCTTTCTTTTTACTTTTACGTATGAGGGTTGTCTGCTATTGTGAAATTTACAGAATACTATGTTTTTTCATTCAACATGGAAACCTCCTTTCTTATGCATCATTCATTATAACATATGCGAAAAAGCCTGCACAATTATTCTATCATGTGTACTGCCAAAACATAGAACATCTTTTTTTTAAATCAAAAATGTGCCATATTTCATGTTATTATGAGACCTGCTCTTTTCTCGTCACAGCACAATAATCCTATTTTTAGACAAGATTTTCTATGTAAATTTTTATATCATCAAAGTATAATCATATTGATAAGTTTTACAGTTGATTCAATCGCAGGAGGTTTTTTATGATTTACTATGTATCGGCCGACGCGTCTCAAAAAGGCAGCGGCACAAAGGAGCATCCATTCCAGACCATCAGTCAGGCGGCAGCACTGGCCCGTCCTGGAGATGAAGTCATTGTAGCACCTGGAATCTATCGTGAATATGTGAATCCCGCTTTTGGAGGCACAGACGAGGAGCACCGCATTGTTTACCGGAGCGAAAAGCCCCTCGGTGCTGTCATCACTGGAGCTGAACCCGTAAAGAACTGGACCAAATATGACGGTAATGTATGGATGACACGCATTCCAAACGGAATTTTCGGAGACTACAATCCCTACACCACTGTAATCAAAGGAGATTGGTACAATGCAGTCACACCAGCTCATACAGGAGAAGTTTATTTAAACGGAAAGTCTTTATACGAAGCGTCCTCCCTGGAGGAAGTAAAGAATCCCACCGTATACAAGAGCTCCTGGGACCCGGACTTTACGATTTATAAATGGTATACCGAACAGGACGGGGACTTTACCGTCATTTATGCGAATTTCCAAGGTTCTTCTCCCAATGAAGAAAATGTGGAGATCAATGTCCGCCGTAACTGCTTCTATCCGGACAGTACAGGCCGCGGATACATCACATTATCTGGTTTCACCGTAAAACAGGCTGCCACCACCTGGGCGCCTCCAACCGCCTATCAGGAGGGTATGGTAGGACCTCACTGGTCCAAGGGCTGGATCATCGAAGACTGCGAAATCTCTCATTCCAAGTGTTCCGGGATTTCCCTTGGGAAATATCTGCAGCCAAACAATGAAAATAAATGGACAACGAAACTATACAAAGACGGTACGCAGACAGAACGTGACGCCATCTGCCAGGCACAGAGAGAAGGATGGACGAAAGAGAATATCGGCTCTCATATCGTGCGCCGCTGTAATATTCATGACTGCGGACAGACCGGGATTGTCGGTCATTTAGGCGGGGTATTCTCTCTTATTGAAGACAACCATATCCACCATATCAACAACAAACAAAACCTGGCCGGAGCTGAGATTGGCGGAATTAAAATGCACGCAGCCATTGACGTGATCATCCGCCGGAATCATTTCCACCATTGTACGAGAGGACTCTGGCTCGACTGGCAGGCACAGGGCACCCGCGTGACCCAGAACCTGTTCCATGACAATGTGCCGCCGAAAGGAACCGAGATTGCAGACAGCCTTGCCCTGGCAGAAGACATTTTTATCGAAGTGTCACATGGACCTACACTGATTGATAACAACCTCTTGTTGTCTGACTGCTCCGCACGCATCAGTACACAGGGGATTGCCTTTGTACATAACCTGATTGCCGGCTCCTTTACCTGGGTGGGTGACGGCACAGATAACGGCGGACGTAAACTTGCTACTCACAGGTACACTCCATATCATGTACCGCACCGCACGGAGGTCGCAGGATTCATGACCTTCCTGCACGGAGACGCACGCTTCTACAACAATATCTTTGTGCAAAAAGAGATTCGGGAAGATTTGGTTTCTTATGCAAAAGAAAATGAATTGTTTGAAATCTGCAAGTATCAGTTTGTATGCGGAACCAAACCTTATGACGGATATCCGACCGCAGAAACATATTTTGCCAAATTTACACCGGAGACAGCCGTTGACCACTATGGGAAGGATATTTATTATGAGCCGCTTCCGGTTTACACAGGAGGAAACGTGTACTTCAACGGCGCTCTGCCCTGTGACATCGAAGAAAATTACAGGATAGATACGGAGCACAAGATTACACTCTCTATCATTGAGGAGAACGGAAAGTATAAATTAGAAACCAACCTGTATGAGTTTGTTCCAAAGTTCGAGACTCCATTTGTGAGCACAGAGACGCTTGGTGAAGCATTTGAGCCTGAGCAAAAATTTGAGTCGCCGGATGGCTCACCCATTATTTTCAAATATGATTATTTCGGAAAAGAGCGGGATATGATGCCGCTTGCAGGACCATTTGCCTGCGGATGCGAAATAGACAGCGGACTTTTTTGACTGATATACGAATGTCCAACGTATCCCTCTTTTAAAAATGTTATAAAATCAAGAACTGCCGCAAAATACATGCGGCAGTTCCTGACATACGAAGGAGGTTCCATCTTGAATTTCAAATTTATGAATTACGACAGCAGGTTCTCCCGATTTGTAATGAGAATTTCTGAATTAGTCCTGCTGAATTTTGTATTTATCCTTACTTGTATTCCTGTTGTTACCATCGGCGCGTCCATCACCGCGCTTTATTCTGTTACCTTGAAAATGATGCGGAAAGAAGAAGGATATATTATCCGGGGCTATTTTAAGGATTTTATGAAAAATTTTAAACAAGCGACTTCCTTTTGGTTGTTGGCATTATTATTGTATTTTCTTCTGTATGTTGTATATACTGCTGCCGCTGTAAATGGTGGGACGTTATTTCAAATTTACGTCGTAATCACATGGGCGCTTGGCATTCTGTACAGTATATATTTTTTATTTGTTTTCCCATTGACCGCCACCTTTCAGAACTCGCTGAAGGGAATTGCCCGCAACGCATTTTCCATGGTGATCGCACACTTTCCCATGGTCCTGACCGCCTACCTGACCGTGATGGTGCCTTTGTTTGTCAGCTTCGGTGTTGATACAAAGATTATGCAGTACGCGCTGCTTTTCTGGATTCTGATTGGATTTTCTGCGGTCGCTTACTGGAGCTCTTTCTATCTGAATCGGATTTTTATGCGGTATATGGACAAAGAAGATTAGACTCTTTTTTCCCAACACATAACTGTCATACTGCGGATATCCCTGCTTTTTCTGTCAGATATGATATCCGGCAGCTTTTCTTGAAGCATGCGATTCCATATTTATGAATGGTCTGCATCCCATCTTGTTTCAAGAGTTCATCATATCCATCCTCTTCAATCTGCCGCATGGCTTTCGCGCAAGCCTGGTCAAATCGTCCGTTCTCGGCATATTTCACCTCGATGACGCAGCCTGTCTTTGCTGACGGAATCTCCAACGTGATATCCGTATATCCGATTCCTGACTCCGTATTCGATCTGATACTCCAACTCTCTTCTGCCCGCAAAAGGCCTAATAACATCCCATGATAAAAGTTTTCCTTCATTTCTTTTCGCGAAAAGGTATCCCTGATGCTGATAGACTCAGATAAAAATTCATTCAATAACCGCTGCATTTCCCCGGCGTCGCCTGCCTTTACGGCTTCGCAGAACTGCTTCCATCGGGTCGTGTCGCTTGTAACCTTCATCTTAAACCATGAGCGTACCCGCTTTTCGTAAATCCCACGTACTTCCCTGTTTGGAATCACGAGTTTATGAATTCCGTTTTCAGGCCTCCCGGCATCTGTCAGGTATCCTGAGGAAAAAAGCACGCTCCACAGATAGGTCTGGCGAATCTCACCATCTTCATTGTCAAGGTCTGTATATGTCAGCTCCGGAATCAAAACTTTTTCCACCGCTTCACCAGAGATCAGCGCTTCTATCTGGTTCTTTGTTGTCTCAGCAGCGGACGCAAGGATATCCTGTACAATCGCATTACTGCTGCTATTCTCCCAGTGGGCTTCCATTGGCGCATCCTTTCTCTCAATGAATTTATCACATTGATTGATTACATCCCACGGACAATAGATGTCCTGGTCTCCAAAATGATATCCATCATACCATTCCTTTAGTACCTCAAATTTTTCTTCAAGATCATAATAATGAAGCAGTGCTTTCACTTCCTTCGCAGTAAACCCAAAATATTCTGCGAAACGACAATCTGATATTGTTCTCACTTTAAAATTATTGAGCCCTGTAAAAATACTCTCCTTCGAAATCCTGAGACACCCCGTAATAACCGCAAAATAAACGTTCGGGTTTGTCTTAAATACCTGGCTGAATAAAGAACGGATAAGCCTTACCATTTTCGGATAAAAACCATCCTGATAAGCTTTATCCAAAGGTACGTCATATTCGTCTATCAATACGATCACCGGGATTCCATAGTGCTTACACAGTGCCTCTGTCAAAACCCTCAGGCTGCCCTGCAGATTTGCCGGTTTTTCAAAATCCTCCCACATCAGACGTTCCAACCGTTTCTTTTCAAAATCCGACAGCCTGTCACTCTCCAAAAGAAATGTAAACCGTCTTGCTTCCTCGCCGACCGCACTTCCCAGCATATCATAGGCTGTCTCAAACTCCATTCCTTCCACATCCTTCAAACTGATGGCAATGACCGGATATTTTCCCATATACTGCCCGCAAAGCGCAGTCTCTTTTGTAATCTCCAAGCCGTCAAACAGCTCCGTGTCCGTACCGATTTCAAAAAAAGTCTTCAGCATATCCATGTTCAGGCTTTTACCGAATCGCCTTGGCCTTGTGATTAGATTGATACGGCCTCTTGAATTGATCAGTTCACGGATAAATCCCGTTTTATCTACGTAATAGAATCCATCCCTCTTAAATTCCCGGAAAAATTCAGTTCCTATCGGAAGTTTTTTCTTATTTTTCATTCTATTTACACCGCCATTCCATTTTTTTCAATTCTTCATGCAGCAGTATCGGCATCTGACAAAATGCACATAAAAAACAGCCCTTTGCTGATAGTATAACAACTTTGGGCTGTTGGTTCAACGATATTCTTTCAGCATCTGAAATCGCTCTAAAAACTCTCTTTCAAAACCTCCTCCAATACCTTCACATCTTCCGAAACCAGAAAGAAATGTTCCTGTCCATTGACATTGACCGTATACTTCCCGCCCTCATAAGGATAGATTCGTATAATATAATCATCCACCTCGTCAATGTTGCGAATATAATCAATGGATATCAGCGGTTCTCTTCCGCTTTCTAACTCTTCCTCCTCTGGTATCCGGCCGTCCAGCATGGGCTGCATCAGTTCGGAGTACAGTTCACGGTACTCTTCCATTCCTACTTCCTTATCCTGAATCTTATAGTTCTCTCCTTCCAGAGTCATCCGATAGTCCTTCCCCTGATAGGATATCTCTACTTCCCGAACTGTCGCCATATTGACTACATATGGAATTTTCAAAATCATATCATACGGGTCCTGATGCAAAATGGCGTCAACGGCAGATGTATTTAACAGGATACACTGCTCCTCGTATCCCTTTAACGAGCAATGATACTGTCCGTCCGTCTCTTCTCCAATCAACAAGGTTACGGTCTCATTCGGTTCATCCTCCTGCTCACTACCGTCTCCATTGTTATAATAATTCAATGTGATATACGTATCGCAATCGGACAAATCCACATGTGATTCTTCCTCTTCCAAACCATCTGCTGTCAAATCCAAATTTGCCACAGCTTCATAGACTCCATACATCGCTTCTGTATTCACCACTGCTGTAGAAGCGTATGGCACAACCATATCCCAATACAAATAACTCTCCCTGTCAATCTGAGGGGTATAATTAATCTGATAAAGAATCTGTCCATCTTCCACCGCAGAAATCCCCCGAACATCCTCTTTCTCAAACTCCGGGTTCTCCGGACTCTCAAGACCTTTGGCCACTTCTTCCGGATTCACCGGCTGATAGATTCTCTCTTTCACAGGCTGCACGTTCTCTGGTTGAATCTCCGAACCTTCTGTATTCCCATTTTCCTTACCGCATCCCGCAAGCAGGCATAAAACGCTTAACCCTGCGACAAAGAGCTGTCCCCATTGTTTTTTCATAGTATTCTCCCATCTCAAATCGTAAAATCTATCTTGAGCGGCCTGGTTCCCGTCAGTTCCGCACTTCTGTCGTCCGGCTGAGAGAGTCCTACATACAGGGTAAACTCTTTCCCCTGGACCGACCTTTCTCCCTCTTCATCCACTACTATCATCGCCTGCTTATTAATCAGCATATCAAAGTTCCTTTCTTCCCCGGCTTTCAGGGAAATCCGTTTAAATCCGCAGAGACTGTAATTCTTGACCGCAAGGGCAGAGTCTTTATCCTTGATATAGATTTGTACAACCTCGTCGGTCTCAACATTTCCCTCATTCTTCACTGTGACAGAAAGGACAATGTCCGTATCTGCGGCAGGTGTATTTTTCAAGGCCGCGCCTGTCACCGCCGCCTTGCTGTAAGTCAAGCCATAGCCAAACGGATACAGTGCTTCTTCCTCCATATAACGGTAGGTTCTCCCTTTCATAGAATAATCGGTAAACTCTGGGAGCTGATTCTCATTATAATAGAACGTAACCGGAAGCTTTCCGCTCGGCGAGCACTGGCCAAACAGGAGGTCAGCAGCAGCTTTTCCACCTCTTGCCCCTGGATACCACGCCTGCAAAATTGCATTCGCGTGCTCTTGTTCAAAGGAAAGGTCAATCGAACTTCCTGCCATCAAAACAACTACATATGGTTTTCCTGTATCTGCAATTGCCTGTAATAATTTCCGCTGAGGTTCCGGGAGAAGCAGATCATCCTTATCACCGCTGCCAACCCCATTGCTCTGGTCAAGTTCCTCGCCTTCCAGAGTTTCATCTAGGCCAACAACCACCACGGTGACATCACTGTGTTTTGCCACGGTCACAGCCTCTGAGATACGGTCATCCGCCCATGCCAGAGACTCCACCCTGTCCTTGCTCAGATGGCATCCTTCCGAATAGAGCACACGTACTTGATCGCCCACTTCATCCTGAATGCCCTCCAGAATCGTAATATACCGGGATGAGGTTCCATGATAATTTCCAGACAGCGGCACTCTGCTATCGGCATTGGGACCGACCACGCCGATGGTCTTAATTTCCTCTTTGTGAAGCGGCAGGATTCCGTCATTTTTCAGCAGGACCATACTCTTTCTCGCCACATCCAAAGCCACATCCACGTGTTCTTTACACTCAACCACCTCATATGGAATATCGTCATACTCAGATTTATCAAACATCCCCAACAGATATCTTGTGGTGAAGAGGCGCTCACAGGATTCTGTGATATCTTCTTCCTTCACCAGACCCTTCTCCACTCCGGACATAATAAACTGATAGGTGCATCCACAATTACAGTCGCAGCCTGCACTCAGAGCCATTGCCACAGATTCCTCCGGCACAGAGGTCACCTTATGATTCTCATGGAAATCTCTTACCGCCCAACAATCAGATACCACATGTCCCTCAAAGCCCCACTGCTTTCTCAGGATATCCACCAAGAGCGTCTGACTTCCACAGCATGGCTCCCCATTAGTACGGTTGTAGGCACCCATGACAGATTCCACCTTTGCCTCCTTGACAAGCGCCTCAAATGCCGGAAGATAAGTTTCATACATATCCTTCTTCGAAGCAATTGCATCAAATTCATGCCGAAGCGCCTCCGGACCGCTGTGCACTGCAAAATGCTTTGCACACGCGGCTGTTTTCATCACCGTACCGTCCCCTTGAAGTCCTTCTACGAATTTTACGCCTAAACGCGAGGTCAGGTAAGGGTCCTCTCCATAGGTCTCATGCCCTCTTCCCCAACGCGGGTCACGGAAGATATTGACATTAGGTGACCAGAAGGTGAGTCCTTTGTAGATGTCCCTGTCTTCCTGCTTGGAATACTCATTGCATTTCGCACGCCCTTCCGTAGAAATCACATCAGCAATTTCTTTCATCTTCTCATCATCAAACATGGCTGCCATCGCAATGGCCTGCGGGAATACCGTCGCTGTTCCGGCTCTTGCCACCCCATGCAGAGCTTCATTCCACCAGTTATATGCCGGAATGCCAAGCCTGTCGATTGCCGGCGCGTCGAATCTTAACTGGGACGCTCTCTCCTCTAAAGTCATCTTACTTACCAGTTCATGGGCTTTTGCCCTTGCTTCTTCTCTCTTCATTTTCAAATACTCCTTGTCTGTCTTATTTTTCTACAATTCCCTGGCAGCTCTTTCAAGATAATCTGTATCCCTATCTGCGCCTATGATTTTCCTACGCTTCTTTCCGTTTCTCACTCCGGTAATGAGTCGGCGATACCCCGCAGTGCTTCTTGAATGCCATAGAAAAATAATTCGTATCATTATATCCCACCATCAACGCAATCTTCCCGGTATTAAAATTTGTTGTCTCTAATAATACACAGGCTTTCTCGATTCTCTTGAGTACAATATACTCATTACATCCTTGTCCGGTCACCCGCTTAAATAACCTTGAAAAATAGTTCGGCGACACATAAAACATCTCTGCCAGATTGGATACGGACAAATCTTCTGACAAATTTTGGTTAATATAGCGTTTTGCCTTTCCCACAATCTCATGAACATCCTTTTCCTCATTGCTAAGGATTTTGTGCAGACATTGTCTGCCGAGTTCCAGGCTCACGCTCCCATTTGCACCACCCAGTGATTCTAAAAAATTTTCTAAGCTCTGGGTCTTCGCCGCGCCTCCTGCTGTTACAAACGAATAATAAACATCTGCAATCAATTCAAAACAATATTTTCGCATAGATGCTTCCGACAGATTATAAGATTCCACGGCCATGCAGAATGCTTCAAACACCCGCATTATGTACGCATAATCGCTGACATTTGCACACATTTCATTTTTTAATTCCTCATAAACCTCCTGAAACATTCGGTTTCTTTTTACCGCATTCTGAGTCTGCAAAATCTGATGAATGTCCATCTTATCACTTTGAAGCAGATATAAGGCTTCCTGATAGGAAATATCAATATTCTCAAATCCGATTACTTCACTTCCGATTGCTGTTTTCGGCGCGTAGGAAAATTCATCTTTCAGAATTCCAAGCAAATCAGAAACTGGCCCTGTATGTTCCGAGCCGCATTTCTCCGGATATAAAGCAATCAGGATATTCCCGTCCTCTCCATCAGAAAAGGAAATGCCAAGTCCTTTTGCATCAATCACACTGATGCAGATATTATGCATCTGACGAAGTCTGAGCACACTGTCATGATGAGCATTCCCCAACTCCTTCCTTGGCATCAAAACCGCAATCATGATTCGGATATCTTTTTTCATATTGAACTGGCTTTCCAGTACTTCCACCGCCTGTTCTTTATCCCTCCCATGTACAAGGGCGCGCATCATCTTCTCCAATTGCATCTGTGCAGAGATTCCCTCCGTCCGAAGCAGCATATGGTCCACTTCCCTCTGCAGCTCCTGTTCTTTCAGATACTTCACTTCTTTTCTGATACAGTCAGACAATACGGTCTCATCAATCGGTTTTAACAAAAAGTCCTGTACCTGCAGCCGCAGGCATTCCCTTGCATACTCGAAACTATCATATCCTGTCAGCACAAGAATCCGAAGTTCCGGAGACAACTCCAACGCTTTCTCAATCAGTTCTAAGCCCGTCATCTCCGTCATACTGATATCCGTAATCATAATATCCGGCATTTCCTGCTCTATCTTAGACAACGCGTCAGAGCCAGAAGCGGCTGTAAGCACCTCCTCAATCTCAAGCTGAGTCCAGGGGATCACTTTTTTTATCCCCTCCCGAATCATCCGCTCATCATCTACGATCAAAACTTTATACATGGCTTCTGCCTCCAAATATCAAATCCGCCTCTTTGTCATAGGTTTCCGGAAGTAAAATTTCCACAGTCACACCGTCCTTTTCATTCATCCGGTAATATAGCCCATATTCATTTCCAAAGGTCAGTTCAATCCTCCGGTTTACATTGCGCACGCCGTACCCAAACTCTTCATCACAGTTGGAGATAGAGTTATTCATCTCTTCAATCTGCCCCTTCGACATTCCCTTTCCACTGTCAATCACCCGAAGCAGCACATTTCCTTCCCTCCGTTCTGCCTCTACCCGTACGGAACCGCTCAACCCTTCCTTAATACGGATGCCATGATAAATTGCGTTTTCTACCAATGGCTGAAGCGTCAGTTTCGGAATCTTTACGTCCGCCAATGCATCATCTACTAATATATCATATTGGACGATATCACCATATCTCTTATTCTGTATCACTAGGTAGCACCTGATATGCTCTAATTCCTGTTTCAGCGGAATCACGTCTTTCCCCTTGCTCAGGCAGATTCTATAATAGCGGGCCAATGCCATCACCAATTCGGAAATCTCCTTATTTCCGTCCGCACTGGCCTGCCAGTGGATACAGTCAAGCGTATTATACAAGAAATGAGGCTGAATCTGGGACTGCAATGCGTTTAGACGTATCTGGTCTGTCTGACGCTGTTCTTCAATCACTTCTGCCATCAGCTTCTTGATATCGTCCATCATTCCATTATATCCTACACCAAGTTTCTTAAAATCTTCACCCATAGCCTCTGTTTCAATCCGGAAATCCAACTGGTTCTCTGATACCTTATCCATAGCAGAGACGACTTTCTGTAACGGCGCATAGCTCTTGTCAATCATCTTCCTCATAATGAACAGGCTGACCGCCAGTAAAACAGCCGTGATAATAATGGAGAGAACCGCGACCCGGACACTGGATTGGTACAACTCCCGCAGAGGAACAATACTGACCACATAATAATTCCACCCTGGAATCCTTTTAAAAAAGTATCGTTTTCCCTGTCTGTTCGTCATTCCCTCTGTTTGTCCATGAAAATCCAAAAGTTTCCCTTCGATATTTAATAGTTCATTATCTGTTGCCGAGAGCACATTTCCTTCCATATCAGTCATACAAAGTTCAATGTTACCGGAATCATTCATATTCATCAACATAGAATCATTTAGATTCATACAGGCTACTCCAATCTGCTGATTCAATTCCGTCACAGAATAAATGGGCTGGTAGAATGTTACAGTATGTTTGTCTTTTATATAATATTCATTTCCATATTGAATCGAAAGGGTGCCATTTATTTTTGCTTTTTGGCTGTCTGCATAATTTTGCTCATAAATCTCTTCAAATTTTGTTGCCGCCATACTCTGGTTCCCGCTGAATACATACTTGTCCGTACTCCCATTTATCACTACAATAAAATTGACATCGCCATTGATATAGAGATAACTGTCCAGCTTGCTCGCCAAATCCGAACGCAGTTCCAAATATGTGATTCCATCCGTTGCCTGAAACTTACAGAATTTCTGAGTTGCCTCCTCCATCTCCACCGACACGATCAAATCATTCACCGATTTCAGCCATGTCCGATAACTGGAATCCATGAAGTCCAATTGTGAACTCGCTTGTTTTTCTGACTCCACGTAAGCAGAATGGATGTTAGAAAAAGTAAAAATTCCCAGCATCATCAGCAGCAAAACCGTAATCATAGCTGCAAAAAAGAATCTCAATTGTTCATTTAAATTTTTCTTTCCAAACCACTTTTTCATAAATGTTTTCCCAAATTTTTCACATCCTTGATTGAATAATTGTCACCAAACCGAAGGTTTGATGACCTGCGTGCGCATCAGCGCACTTCCATATAATATACAAAAACAGGACTCTGACACGTGAAGCGGCAGAATCCTGTCATGCATATTTCGAAACGCATTCTTTACGAATTTTAACCCTTTACCGCACCTGCTGTCATACCTTTTACGAGCTTATCCTGAAGAACAACATAGAGAATAATCATTGGAAGAACCGTCAGTGTCAAAACAGCCATGATCATAGGTGTATTCATTGCATATTGCCCTTGAAAATCCCATACAGCCAATGGCAATGTCCTTGCATTGGAGGACTGTGTCAATGTATAGGCAAAAGAAAATTCATTCCACATGGTAACACCATTATAAATTGCCAGTGTGGATAGTCCCGGCGTTGACAGCGGAAGAATCATTGCAAAAAACATACGGTATCTGCTGCATCCGTCAATAGAAGCAGATTCTTCAATCTCTACCGGTATCCCTTTCATAAACGCCGTCAAAATAAATACGGAAATAGGAACCGCGAATGCCACATATGGGCCAATCAATGACCAGATAGAATCATAAAGTCCCATAGACTGTGTCATCTTAAATACCGGAATCAATGTGATATGCATCGGTATGGACATACATGCTACAATTAAACTATAAATCGCTGCATTCAGCTTAAACTTAAACCGTGCGAGAGGATACGCTGCACATGCTGAGATAAACAGCAGAATCACCAGAGATATTCCCAATACAACCAGAGAATTCAGTAAGTAATGGAAAAAGTTACCAGTCAGCACTTCCTGATAGTTCGCCCAGTTCAGGGTTTCCGGAAGCTGGAAGATTCCCTTCACCAACATCTCAAACTTATCCTTGAAGGAATTGAGAATCATAAAAATAAATGGAACAATTGCTATGACCAGCCAGATGACTGCCAAAATAATTCCTATAATCCCGGCTACCGGATTTGTTTTTTTCGGTTTATACTCAGTATTCATCAATCTTCACCTCCACGATTCAGGAGCTTGTTAGAAACAAGAGCAACGGCTGTAATCAGAATAAACATACCCGCTGCTACTGCAGAACCATATCCCATGTTGAACTGCGAGAACGAAAGCTTATACATGTAGGTTGCCATCAGCTCTGTAGATGTTCCTGGCCCTCCGCCCGTCATAACATAAATCAAATCGAAATACTTCAGGGAGCCTACCAGTGAAAGAATCGCTCCTGCAACCAGTGTAGGCTTCAAAAGAGGAAGCGCTATATGCCAGAAATACTGCCCGCGAGTCGCTCCGTCAATCACAGCCGCTTCGTATACATCAGCAGAAATTCCGGAATATCCTGCCATTGCATATACCATATAAAATGGGATAAACTGCCACGCAATAATTACGATCACAGTAAAAAGTGCTGTTTTCTGATTTCCAAGCAAATCAATATTTCCCCCGCCAAGCCAGCCGGAAACCGTACTAATGATTCCTCCGTTCGTTGCCAGTGCATAGGTGAACAAAAATCCAATCGCTACGGAAGACATCAGATAAGGAAGGAACCATACGGTCTTGAATATCTTACTGATTCCTTTCTTCTTAGCTATAAATTCAAGGAATGTTGCCAGCAGCAGACCAATCGGAATCTGGATGACAATGGAGCAGACCATGATAATAATATTATGTAAGAATGCTGTCCAGAACGTCTTATCTGCAATCAGGGATGTCCAGTTCGACAGACCTATAAATGTTTTATCTGCTGAAATGCCATTCCATCGATACGTACTGATAATAAATGTGTCTATAATCGGATAAAATATATATACGATCAGGAAGAAAAATACAGGAATTAAAAATACGGTCGCACAAATTGCCGTATTTCTTTTCCTCTGTGCTTCAAGTGAATTTTTTCCCATTGATTATTACCCCTTTCTCTGAGGATTTATAAAGAAGAGCACAGCACACTGATACTTCTTTATAAATTTGAAACAGCCGCATGACAAACATGTCTAACCTGCAATTGCTGTCATACGGCTGTATTTAAGCGTTAAACAAAACTATATAAACAAATTATTGTTGATCCAAATATTCCTGCATTGCCTTCTGAGTCGCTTCTGCAACTTCCTCAGCAGTGATATCCTGTGAGAACAACAACTGAGAATTATCCAGGTGAGCATTTGCAACTGCTGACGGAAGATACTGGTCGTACCAAAGCTGAACGTCAGTTGCACTCTCAACAAATTCACAGATGGAAACGGCTACTTCATCATCCAATAAATCCTTCGCATTATTTACCGGTGGAATCTTGCCATTCTCAACCATCAACTTAATACAATCGTCTGTTGAGTAATAGGTAGCACACTTAAATGCTTCTTTCAACTTCTCATCCGTACAGCTAAAGGAAACGAACTGATCGCCTACAGTACCATTACAAATGGTTGCATACTCTGCACCGTTATCAACTTCATCACATTCCGGGAATGGGAACCAGCCAATCTTTTCTTTATAGAACTCTTCGCTGTCTGCTGCGAATGTACCGGTAAACCAGGAACCGGAATAAAGCATTGCTGCTGTCTCCTGATAGATTGCCTGCTTGTCCTGTCCATCATCTGTGCTCAGTCCGTTACAGCCTTCCTGGAAATAGCCTTTCTCTGCCCAGTCTAAAATCTTATTGCCTGCATATACGAAGCAATCGGATTCAAATGTAGAAGTTCCGTCATATGCGCCGCGGAAATCATCCAGTCCTGCATAACGGGTTGCAAATCCCTGATAGAACATGGAACCCTGCCATTTTGTGCTGTTTCCTAATGCAAATGGCGTAATCCCTTTTGAAACTAATGTATCACAAACCTTTTCCAAATCAGAGATTGTCTTTGGTACTTCCAGTCCGTTATCTGCAAAAATATCTTTATTATAGAATACACCACTGATAGAAATATTCAATACCGGAACACCATAAACTTCCCCATCAAATGTTGCCTGTGCTTTTGCAGCCTCCAGATAAATATCATCTAATCCTGCTTCTTCATAAAGGTCTGTAATCGGCTGTCCATAACCGGAATTAATATATTCGCGAAGCGGTCCGCCTGACCAGCTTGTATACATATCCGGGCACTCACCGGAGCTCATAGCAATGACCAGTTTCTCTTTGTACTTATCATTCTGGATATTGGTTGCTTCTACCGTATATCCTGAATCTGCCGAGTCATTCGCATTATACTGGTCTACCGCATACTGCATGATCGTTGCATCCGGGTCCTCGGTACCGATATTCCAAAATGTGATTACATTATCACCGCCTGAACCTTTGCTTCCACTATCGCTGTCGCTGCTGGTGCTTGATGCGTCTGAGCCTGAATCTCCGCTTCCGCCGTCAGAATTTCCGCCGCCACCGCCGCATGCTGCCAGAGATGCAGTCATCACAACAGCCATTCCAAGTGCTGCCAACTGTTTCTTTTTCATAACTTAGTCCTCTCTTTCTTTTTGCGCTTGTTAATGTTGTTGCATTTAGTATAACATTTCCGGCTTTTTTCAAAAATTAAATGATTTGTCCTTTATATTGATTTTTCTTACCTCTGCATTTCCTTCGCATTGAAGTGTTTCCTCTCATCAGGTATAATAGGCAATGATATAAAAAGTGTAACGTATCTCATGAAAAAAAGGGGAATTATTTATGAAAGAGCATTCTATTTTGGATAAAATCCGTAAAGAATTTCAGGCAGATTGTGAGAAAGTACGCGGCAAATCTATCGGTTATAAACTGGAATATTTTCTAATGTATTATAAGATTCCTCTGCTTCTTACCATTGTCGCTGCAGCCATTGTACTCTCTCTGCTCTACAGTCGTTCTCAATATAAAGAGTCTGCGTTTTCTGCGCTGTTCGTCAATGCAGAAAACACGCTGAGTGATGAAATTCTTGCGCAGGAATTCGGAGAACTCCTGGAGGTTGATGAGGATAAATATATGATTTCTATAGATTCTTCTCTCTATATTGATGGAAATTCGCAGGCATCCATTGCCAGTACGGAAAAATTGGCTGCTGCTGTGAACACTCAGCTCTTGGATGTCTGTATTATGCCAGAAGAATTGTTTCTCATCTATGCTGAACAGGAATGTTATGGAGATTTACGAAATTTCCTGAGCAAAGAACAATTAGAAACGTATGCAGAGAAGATGGTATATCAGAACGATATTCCGGTGGGAATTTATGTGGAAGATTTTAGTGGAATTGCAGATGCGGAATTATATGCCTCTCAAGATAGACCAGTGTTTGGGATTGTGTATAATACTGAGCATGGGAGAGAAGGTGGGATGTTTTTGGATTTTTTGGCAGGGGCAAATTCTGTATTTGATTGAGGATACGTATTTTCATTTCTTACTTTTCAACACGTAAAATACGTGCTATCATATAGTTAAAAGGAGGCAACTTATATGAGATTCAGAGAAGCTGACCGGATGCTAAAGGATGACGGTTGGTACGTATCAGACACAAACGGTTCTCATTATCAGTACAAACATCCTACAAAACCCGGAAAAGTAAGTATTCCGAATCATCCTGGTGACATCCCAAAAAGTATTGTTAAATCTATACGAACTCAGGCGGGACTGAAATAAATCCCTGCCATATGCAAATAATACAAATCACAGAGAGGAGTAATGATTTATGAATTATGTATACCCAGCTATTTTCTATGAAGAGGAAGGAAAAATATCCGTTATTTTCCCTGATCTTGGAAACCTTGCAACCTTTGGAGATAATGTAGCAGACGCTATGCGCATGGCCCAGGATGCCTGTGCCCTTTATCTTTTCACTGCCTTGCGTGACGGTGAGCCACTTCCGGCTCCTACTGCATTAAATGCTATTAATCCTGGTGATGTCTTGAAAGATTTTGAAATGGAGTCCGCTGTTGATAGCGCTTTTGTGAATATGATACTAGTAGATATGACTGAATATGCGAAACAGCACAGTGATAAAGCAGTTAAAAAAACCTTAAGCATTCCAATGTGGCTAAACACTCTTTGTGAAGAAAAAAGCATCAACTTTTCCAAGGTATTGCAGGAAGCTCTGCTTATAAAGGTTCAATCCCAATAAATGCAAAACAATTCATTTATAATGAAATATTGACAAAAGGCTGTCGCATTAAGGTTTAAACCATAATATCGCTTATTGCGGCAGCCCCTTCCATATTACCTCTTCCACTCCTCAACCTGTTCCCGAAGCCAGTCTGCCCAAGTCTCCATCCCCTCTCCTGTCTTTGCACAGATTGGGATGACCTTTGCCTGTGGATTACGCATATGAACATATTCCACACACTTCTCCATGTCAAAATCAAAATACGGCAGCACATCAATTTTATTGACTAAGACTACATCGCAGACTTGAAACATCAGCGGATATTTTAAAGGCTTATCATGACCTTCCGGAACCGAAAGAATCATGGCATTTTTTACGGCGCCGGTATCAAATTCTGCCGGACATACCAGATTCCCGACATTTTCCAGTATCACAAGTTCCAGACCATCTACACCAAATTCTTCAATCCCCTGCTCCGTCATCCCTGCGTCCAGATGGCACATACCACCTGTGTGAAGCTGAATGACTCTTGCTCCGAACTTTTCAATCGTAGCGGCATCCACATCTGAATCAATGTCCGCCTCCATAACACCAATCCGCATCTCTGGTTTCAGCATCTCAATGGTCCGGCTTAAAGTTGTCGTTTTACCGGCTCCCGGACTGGACATCAGGTTTAGAAGAAATACTCCTTTTTCTTTTAATTTTCCTCGAAGGATATCTGCCTGCTTATCATTGTCTGCAAATACACTTTGTTTAATCTCGATTACTCTGTATTTTTCCATTTTACTGCTCCTTTTTCAAAAGCTGAAAGAAAGTGGTTTAATTAATATGCTGCCTTCTCACACTTCCCTGTTATTATGATGTTAGGGTCAAAAGAGTTTTTAGAAACTTTCTGACTTTCCATATAGTACC
>CANOBT010000076.1 GCA_947564305.1 uncultured Lachnospiraceae bacterium
GCCGCCTCTGTTGATGATATCCTCCATCTTCTTCCAGTGGAAATGCATGGGCGCCGTCTGTCCTTCCTTCACCAGAAGGAGCTTTTCTGCGTATGTCTTCGTATATTTATCCATCTTAAGGTTTCCGTTCCGGATGGTGATGAGGGAAAATCCCACCTCGTCAAATCTTCCCAAGCCATAATCCGTGATATCCCATCCAAGCATATTATCCCGGATTTCGTCGTACTCCGCGCCCTTACTCTCCCATTCTTTAGCCGTCCATTTGCAAAAGGGCGGGAGCTCAAAACCGTGTTTTTTTACCATCTCTTCCATATGCTTAATCTCTGCGTTGATTTTTGAACGTTTCATTGCGGTCATCTCCTTCTTCTTATTCTTAAAAATTCCGCTGCAAAAGCAGGGCATTTTTCTCATTATAATCTATCTAAAGGACGATGCCAAGCTTGGGATTTAAAATCACCTCGAATCACTGCTATTGCTTGCGGAAATAAAAGTCTCCGGAGAACTTCTGCGCTCCGGAGACTTTTTTTATCTTCTCTTCTCGCCCTCAACGGACAATCCTCAAACAGACATATTTTTACATAAACATATTCCCGGTCCCCACATACCGGACTCCGTTCTCAAACACCCGCTTTCCGTCCATGGTCACCAGCTTTATGTCATTTAAGCACTTGATATCTTTGCTCAAATCCCCGCCCACAACGAGGATGTCCGCGTCAAGCCCTTCTTTTATCAGTCCTCTTTCCCCCTCAACGCCGAGCACCTTCGCCGGGTTGGAGGTAGCCGTCTGAATCGCCTGTACCGGAGTGATGCCGTACTCCACCATATATTCAAGCTCCCTCGGCAGCGGAAGGAACGGCGACTGGTACATCACCATGTCCGTTCCGGCGATGACCGTCACGCCCGTATCGTAAAACGCCTTAAAATTATCCCGGTACGCCTTGTACGCCGGCCCAAAATACTGGTAATCGTTAATCTCCTTCTGCATCACCGGGTCATTCACCGGCGCGCCCGCATGGTTTTCCATTTTCTCCCTGCAAATGTCATACAGCAGCGTATACGCCATGATGGTCGGCGTCCAGGCAATCCCTTTCTCCGCCATCTGCTTTGCGTGGTCAACCGTCATAAAGGTTGCATGTTCGATAGTGTCAAATCCCGCGTCAATACACATCTGGATGCCCGGATTCGTCCCCGCATGGACGCCGCACTTGATGCCCCTCCTGTGGCACTCGTCAACCGCCGCGTCAAGCTCCTCCTGGGTAAACTCCGGGATATGGGAGCGGTGCGTCGTGAGGATTTTCACCCAGTCCGCGCCGTCGCGCACCTGCCTGCGGATTTCCTTGCGGATTTCCCACGGCCCGTCCACTTCCACAGCCTCATCCCACGCATGTCCGCCGGTCATGCACATTCCGGCATCCGTATGGGTAATCTTCGGCACGACTACAAAGCCTTTCTCCGCCGCCAGCTTTAAGTTCTTGCAGACCCCGTGGGCGGAACACATATCCCGCACCGACGTAATGCCCCGCTCAAAAGCAGCCTGGGCGTGCTGGAGCGCATAGAGCATAATAAGCTGCGGCCCGTAGTTAAAGCTGTCGGGCTGGGAATAATAGTACCCCAGATGGGCATGCATATCACAAAGCCCCGGCAGTATCGTTGCATCGCCGTAATCCTTTACCTCCTCTTCCGGAAACTGGGCGGTAAGCTCCGCCTTCGGGGCAATCTTCTTAATCTTTCCGTCTGCTCCTGTCAAAACAGCCTGACCCTCAAGGACAGTCTTGCCGTCGCCTGTCATGAGATGGCTTGCACAAATAATCATATCTTGTACCTCCTGAAAAATGTGATTGGAGCCAAAATACATTGGGAATGGTATGCGGGATGGGCTGGCACATGCAGGACGGCGGTCCGGGTTGCCTGTGTACTGCAGGGGCCTGTATCGGCATACCTTGACGGGCGTAGTCCGTCTGCGCCTTGGGCGCTTGTATTGCGGGATACCCTGAGGGTATACCTTGACGGACGAAGTCTGCCTGCGCCTTGGGCATATTTTTTATGTATTTTGACTTGGAATGATATTGGGATATCTTGTTGATATTATAGCACTTTTTATTAGACTATGGTACGAATTTTTAAAAATATTGGAATGATTCAGAATAAATCAGAGTGTGTTCCTGTGCGAAACAAGAACAGTTCAAGTTCTTCGCGGTCTATACGGTAAACCAAAAGCCAGTCCGGCTCAATATGGCATTCGCGAAATCCCCTGTAACTGCCGGTCAGTCCGTGATCACGGTACTTTTCATCCAGCTTTCGCCCCTGCGCCAGAGTATTGACAACCTCCCGCAAATGCCCTATCTTGCATCCTCGCTTTTCTGCGCGTTTTAAATCCCTTTTAAACTGATTGGAGGGAACTATTTTAAGCATCGTCAAACACCTCCCCCATCATTTCATCAAAAGAATCATATCTTTTATATTTGTCCGGATTTCTCTTCATTTCCTCGTATTCATTGAGTGCCGCCCTGGTCTGTGCATTGTAGGGCGGACGCTTTATCTCAAAAGGAATACCGTCGTGATTGACCGCACAGCGGAGAAACATCGTGATTGCAGAGGACATATTTAACCCAAGGTCATTAAATAACGCCTCTGCCTCCTGTTTCAACGCTGAATCCACACGTACATTAATATTTGTTGCAGACATATCATCTATCACCTCGCTTAACATTATTATATGTACATTTGCAAACATCGTCAATACATTTCATCACTTTGTTTTATATTTGTTTTACATACCCAGCGCCCGGAACACCCGGCAGGGGTTCCCCGCCGCCACACAGTTATCCGGCACATCCCGGGTCACCACGCTGCCTGCGCCCACTACGCTGTTCTCCCCGACAGTCACCCCCGGCAGGATAATGCATCCGCCGCCAATCCATGCGTTGTCCCGAATCACCACCGGCCGCGCATAGGTGCGGAAAAATGTCGTTCCCCGCTCCTTCCAGTCCGGCACAAGCCGCTCTTTCGGCAACACCGGGTGGGATGCAGTGTAAATCTGCACATTGGACGCAATCATCACCTGATTGCCGATATGAATCTCCTGATTGTCCACAAAGGTACAATTCATGCCGATGACCACATTATTTCCGATAAAGATATTATCCCCGTGGTCACAGTAAAGCGGCGCATCGACCAGCACATTCTCCCCCACCGTTCCAAAAAGCTCCCGCAAAATAGACTCCCTCTTCCCGGCATCCTCATAATCCGCAAGATAATACTCTCTGGTAAGCCTCCTGGCTTTGGCAATCTGCGCCAAAATCATGCTGTCCGCCGTCTCTAAAAAATCTTTTTCCTCGTAATACATCCAATCCCTCCTGACTGCATACTGCTAGGGGCAAGCTCTGTCCTGCTCCCGGCATTTTCAAATGATGCTGTCATTATCATGCATTTTCCAAGAAAAATCTATACGATTTCCGCCTTTATCTGTCACAATCCTGCCATCTTTCCCGGTACTGCGTAGGCGTACAGCCGGCGTACTCCCGAAAAACCTTTCCGAAATAACTGCCGCTCCCCAACCCGCAGGCATGGCTTACATCCGTGACCGTCTCTTTCCCTCCCGCCAGCATCCGACATGCCATCTGCAGCCGGTAGCTTTTCATATATTCCACAGGCGTCATGTTAAGGCACCCCCGAAACACCCGGAAACACTCCCGCTCGCTTAAAAACGCTGCCGCCGCCACCTCCGACACGGCAATCTTTTCCGGGTAATGCTCATGGATGTAGACCATCATCCGCTTGAGCCTGTCACTGTCTCTCCCCGGTTCCCCCTTCTCCCCCGGCGCGGGTTTTACCTGACCGAAAAGCATCAGCCAAAGCTCCGATAAGATATTCCTGAGTTTCATCTCATACCCGAATCCGTCAGGCTGCAGACGAAAGGATTCCCGCAAAAGGGCTAACGGCTCTTCCTGCGCCGGATTTTCCGGAGACAGCACTGCCATCTCCCTCTGCCCGGACGCCGTCACCGGGAAAATATATTTCCGGGCAATCCTGCTGCCCCTCTCCCCCGCAAGGAAGGACGCATCAAAGATGTGGAGGAGCTGGACAGTCTCTTCCTTCTGTGACAAAGCCTTCGTCATATGGAGGACATTGGAGTTAAGCATCCCGCCGCTGCCCGCCGGAAACACCCATTTGCCCTTGGGCGTATTATACTCCAAAGCACCGCTCTCCACATAGAAAAGCTCCACCGCCCTGTGCCAGTGCCACGGCACAAACCGTCCGATATACTTGTCAAGCTCCGCCCGGGAGGCGATGTACGGAAAATCATCCGCAAACCCCGGGAGCAGCTCTTCCCTCGTGCCGGTATGGAATTCAATTTTCTGGATAGATTTCATGGAACCCCCTATTCCGATGCCCTTACCGCAAACCCTTCATGTATTCCAACCGGCACCTCATCGCCAAAAGAATACTTTTCTATCGTATCACCCGCAAAATGATAAACAGTAATCCTGTCTTTAAAGACATTATAGGACATATTTTACACCCGCTCAACATTTTTAAATACGGATTCCCAAATTCCCACTTCTATGTGCAATAATAATATAAAAATTTTTCACATTCTGCCCTTTTCGACTGTTATACATAATGAGGAGGTGGATAGACGTGGCAGACGGAGCAAAAAAACTTTCCGAGCTGACTGCTGATGATGCAGAAGAAATTATCCGCGACAATTATAACGCTATCTATAAATACTGCTATTGGCAGGTTAAGAATTGTTCTGATGCCGAAGATTTGACACAAGAAACATTTTTACATTTTGTACAGGCAATCTCCGATTATTCCGACCGCGGAAAGCCCAAAGCATTTTTGTATACCATAGCGAAAAATCTTTGCATCAATTTCCGGAAAAAGAGCAAAGCGATTTCTCTCGCAGACATAGACAATACAGCATTTGAAGAATCCAAAGCAGAAGAAATTGAAAATAAGATAATCCTGGAAAAATACATCAGAGAACTGACATCCGAACAGCAGGAAATCCTGTTACTCCGCTACGGCCAGGAATTACAGGTAAATGAGATTGCAAGAATACTAAACCTAAACAGATTTGCAGTCATGTATCGAATGAAAACATCGATAAAAAATTTAAAAAAGAAATTGGAGAACGGAGGATATTCCTTTGAAAAATAGCTTGAAAAATCATTTAAAAATCATTTACGGCGATATACCGCTCCCTTTCGACCATAAGAATATGGATGATACCATTTTTAAAGCAAGACAGATTATGACAGCTCTTGTCCATGCCGATAATAATATTTCTTTTTGGGAATTTTTCTGGCGCCAACTTCGTTTCATCAAAAAAGAAGTCTGGGCCATCCAGTTTGGCACCATATTATTTTGCGGCTTTCTCCTGTTTTACAGTCCGGGAAAAAAGGATGTTATCGGACAGATTGCAGCACTCCTGCCTTTATGTTTTATCGCCGGAACCGGGGAATTATCAAAGGCATTTGTGAACCAGACAGCGGAAATGGAAATGGCAGCCCGTTTCACCTTGCAGCAGGTATTGCTGTCAAGAATCACACTGCTCGGCCTGGCTGATTTACTGCTTTTATCCTTTATCAGCATTCTTACAACGTGTTACTTAGAAATAAGCCTGATTTATGCGTTTATGTATTTTTGTGTTCCTTTCCTCATCACTTCCTTTACTTGTTTATTCATCCTTAATCATGTCAGGACAAAGGAATGCAATTATTACTGTGCAGCAGCAGGGATGGCCATTATGATGATTTCCTTTTATGCCTCTCAAAAAATACCTGTATTATATACATCTTCACTGATAGGTGCCTGGTATTTACTGTTTGCCGCAGCATTATCAGGGGTACTTATTGAATGCATGGCTTTCGTAAAAAACTGTAAAAAAATCTGCTGCAAATACTTGCTGCCGAAGGAGGTCACTTTATGGAACTTACATTAGACAGGCTGAATAAGAAGTTTGGGGATAAAATTGCGGTCAACAATGTAACGGCTGTATTTACGAACGGCATATACGGCCTGTTGGGGGCAAACGGCGCCGGGAAGACTACACTCATGCGTATGATCTGCGATGTAGTGACTCCTACTTCCGGCAAAATCCTGGCAGACGGAGACCGCGCGGATAAACTGGGAGAAAACTACCGGAAATTACTGGGCTATCTCCCGCAAAATTTCGGCTATTATCCGGACTATACCGCAAAAGAATTTATGTACTATATCGCAGCATTAAAAGGAATCCCGAAAAGGCAGGCAAAGCATCAGGCAAAGCAGCTGCTGGAATTGGTGTCGCTTTCAACCGTCGCGGACAAGAAGATAAAAACATTTTCCGGCGGCATGAAACAGCGGTTAGGCATCGCACAGGCAATCTTAGGGAATCCTAAAATCCTTATCCTCGACGAGCCCACGGCAGGGCTTGACCCCAGGGAACGGGTACGTTTCCGCAATCTGATTGCCGATTTTGCCCAGGATAAAATCGTCCTGCTTTCTACACATATCGTATCTGATGTAGAACACATTGCAGATGATATCATCATAATGAAAAACGGGAAATTTATACTTTCTGCCCCCGCCGGGGAAATCGTTCATGAAATGGACGGAAAAGTGTGGGAATGCAGCTTTCCAAACGAAAAAGCAGATGAAATATGCAGCCGGCATTGTGTGGCAAATCTTCATCACGGCAAAGACGGAAGGGTTTTCATGCGTCTTATCAGCGGGCAAAAACCTTCGTCCAATGCGGTCTTAGCCGAACCGTCATTAGAAGATCTATATTTATATCATTTCCAGAACAGCAAAGGAGGGAGAAGAAAATGACTGAACTAGTAAAATTGGAATTATTTAAACTCTGCCGGAAAAAATTAACGCTCATTGTTACGATAAGCTGCTTTTTCGCTACGTTTCTGTTCTTTTCCCTCCCTTTCATCGAATACAAAGCCTGGGACGAAACCGGGACGATGCTGTCGGGGCGCAAAGCAGTATCCTATAAGCAGGATTGCTATAAGAAAATCGCGGGAACTCTCACCGAAGAGCGTATCGCAAAGGACTTAACAGAATTTCAAAATATGTACAGCAATGAAAAAAATCTCATTACAGAACGGGGCGGGGAAAAATCTTTTAAAGACGAAATCTATTATCGTTATCTCGCGCCGAAAGAGAGCTACTTGAATATGTTGGGAAACACCTTTGTCCATAATGAAATGGGGTATCTGAATATCCCGGACATTGCTCCTTCCGATACACCTCATTTTTACCAGGCCAGAAACTATAATGTCAATCAATATATTGACAGCCTTCCGCAATTAAGCAGCACAGAAAAGCAATACTGGAAAGAAAAAAATAAGAAAATAGCAGAACCGTATGAATACGGCTGCCCCTTAGGCTGGTCTAATTTCGGCGATACTTCCCAAATGCTTATTATCTGTATTTTCGGCATCTGCATTGCAGTTGCCCCCATATTTTCAAACGAGTACCAGACAGGCGCCGACGCGGTCATCTTATCAACCAGATTTGGCAAAAGCAAAATTGCCTATGCCAAAATAATAACAGCCCTACTGTTTGGGAGCATTGTACTTACTGTGAATGCAGCAGCCGCATTATTGCTGCCTTTACTGGCATTTGGCGCAGACGGCGGAAATTTGCCTTTACAGATTATGGATAGTTTTTGTCCATACGACTTAACCTTTATGGAAACTGCTTTTATCATCCTCGCAATCTCTTATTTAACAATGTTGGGATTACTGGCAATCACCTTATACTGTTCCTCAAAGGCAAAATCTTCTTTTACGGTTTTGACTGCTGATGTTTTATTGATATTCTTTCCTGTATTTTTAAGCTCCGGGAGTAATGACATATGGAACCACATTTATATGCTGCTGCCTTATCAGGCTCTTTCCGGTTTATCCATATTTCAGGAATATCTGTCCTATCATTTGGGAAATGCGGTACTTCCGTTAATTACAGCTATAATACCTGTATATGCAATTATCATTTTTCTTTCCGTAATATTCGCCGGTAAAAATTTTTGTAAACACCAGGTACAATAACTGAGCATTAAGTATGCAAAATCCTTTCATATGACCGAAATGGAGCCAGGCTTTATAGGCAATGGCTCCATTTCTTTATGTAAGTGACAATATGTTATCATTTGGCATGTCTCCATTTACAAATTGACGCATGATATGCTGTCCAAGCTCAGACGGCAATGAACCAAGATTCTCCAGCGTAACTTCGAGCCTTCCTTTAAGCTTTCCCACTGCCATGCCTTCAAGCCTTCCTTCAAGTCTGCCTTCATTCCGTTCAGTCTTAAGTAACTCTTCCAACAACATATAGCGTTCCTCCATCTCCCGGCTTTCCTTGACTTTCTTTACAGCCTCCTGAACTTTCTTCACGAAGTCATCTTCAAAATCTGCTGTGCTGTCCTCAAGGTCTGCTTTTACGTACCTTAAGAATTTCACCAATTCTTCCGGAACTTCCCGTTCATTCTTCCCGCATGTACTCAAGTAGATGGTATAGCTCCCGTCCTCCAATGCCAGCGAAGACTCCTCCTCGCAGCGGTTTCTGAACGTGTACTTGTACTTCTCTCTTCCGCACGGGTCGTAATCGCAGATAAAGATCACATAGCTGTCCGGCAGTTCCGAGTAGCTGACGCCGCTCAGCAACAGTTCCATGTCTATCTGGCTGCGGTAATATCTGCTCTTCCTGGGAAGATTTACTTCCTTGCTCACCTGCATCTCCACATTATAGTGAGTATGTTTTTCATCCCGGGCATACACATCCAGGCGTACTCCCTTATATTCCGGGTGGTAGATCAGGCTGTGTTCCTTGCTGACCTCCACGCGCTCAATGGGGTAAGTTCCTGTAACTTTTTACTCATATGCTTTCCTCCGTAATCATGCAGAGGAATCCTTGAGAGAAGTATAGCACAATGGGTTTTTACTTTCAATCAATATTCTTACCAATTCACGAATTCAGCTCCACTTCAGGCACAGCTTACCCTACCTCCCTCAACACATGCCCCTTTATCTCATACACCCTGTCCATCCCCTGCAGATTCTCCGTCTTATGAGTGATGACGATAAAGGTTTTGTCGGAAAAGTCGTTTATAAAGAGGTCATGCAGGAATTCATCATATTTTTTATCAATATTAGCAGTAGCCTCATCCAGTACCAGTATCGGCGCATCTTTGACAAAGGCGCGCAGCAGGCTGAGCTTTTGGCGTTCCCCACCTGACAGGTTCTCGCCGTTTTTCTCCAGCTTTTCTTCGTAGCCCCGGGGGAGCTTACCTAAAAACTCCTGCATTCCCATCCTTTCACAAAAGCTGTCCATTTTTTTTGCGTCCATTTCTTTTCCCAGCACCAGATTATTCCAGACCGTATCCTCAAACAGATATATCTCCTGATTCACCACGCCGAAAAGACTTCGGTACTGCTCTATGTCATACTCCCGTATATCTGTTCCGTCCACACAGATTGCCCCTTCCTTCGGCTCGATAAACCGCAGCAAAAGCGAGAGCAGGGTGGATTTTCCGCTCCCGTTTTCTCCGATGACGGCTATCTTCTCGCCCTTTCTCACCTCAAAGCTTACATCCTCCACTACCGGCTGGTCTGTGTAGGAAAAGCTGACATGATGAAAGCTCAATTTCTCCTTCATTTCCCGGATGTCAGAACCATTCCCTTTCTCTGTCTCCGTCTTTAAAAATGCTTTCAGCCTCCGCGCCGACGGCTTAACTTTCGCAAATATGATCTTCAAGTTGAGTACCAGCGATATCGGATTGATCACATAGTTGCTGTAGGATATAAATGCCGTAAGGCTCCCTAACGTTAACTGCCCCCTGCATATAAGAAATCCGCCGATTCCATAGAGCGCTGCTATCGCAAGCCCCTGAACCGCAGACTCTCCGGACATGTTATAGGCCTGTATCAGCCTGCTCTTTTTATTCAGATGCAGGATTTCCTCCTGCCGCCGCTTAAGCTCCCCCTGTTTCATGCCGTACAGGTTCCACAGCTTGACTTCCCGGATTCCGTTGACTGCATCTCCTAGCCATGCGGAAAAATCGGCAGAAGATTCTATCCACTGCTCCATCGTCTTTTCTTCTTTTTCTGAGCAGATGCATATCAGCATATATTTTACCGGAACAACCGCTAATACAAGAAAGGCAAGCCTCCAGTTAATGATAAAAAGCCCTGCCACCCCGCTGATAATCTGCAGCACATATCCGAACACATACATGATATTGCTGTCAACCAGCGAACTGACGCTCTCGATGTCCGTAGACAGCCTGCTCACGATTTCCGCCGAATTATTATGTACGAAATACTCCATTTTAGAGCGGAACAATGTCCTCCCCACCTTTTCATAGAGCTTTAAGACCAGCTTATTCTGAAGTTCGGCAAATAATTTCGTCTGGATAATATTTACCACTTCTTCTATGGCAATCAGGACCAGCAGGAAGATGACAAGAGACAGTATTACCCGAAAATCTTTTTTGATAATACCATCGTCCATGATACTTTTCATGGTCATGGGCCTTGCAAAAGACACGCTGATCAGAATAGTGTAGCAGAAAAAAATCAGGAGGATGTATCTTTTCTTTATGATTCCTTTCATTTGTTTTTAAAGCTCCTTCATCCTCTCAATAATCTTTTCGTAAAACTCTTCCCGGCTTTCTCTCCGCCGCAAATCTTCCAGTATCACCCCATCCTTCAAAAAGATGATGCGCTTACAATGGCTGGCCACCTGCGGGTCGTGGGTCACCATGAGAATCGTCTTCTTCATCCTCCCGTTAATCCGCTCCAGCGCGTCAATGACGACTTTTCCCGACTTAGAGTCAAGATTTCCTGTAGGCTCGTCGGCAAGGATCAGGTCAGGGTCATTGATCAGCGCCCTGCTTATCGCTACCCTCTGTTTTTCCCCTCCGGACAGCTCATAGGGATATTTTTTTATCAGATGGCTCAGACCGAAAAGCTTTGCATACTCTCTTCCCTTCTCAATACACTTACGCACTTCTCTTTTATCCAGCACCATAGGCAGCATGATGTTTTCACTTACAGACAGACTGTCCATCAGATAAAAATCCTGAAATACAAAGCCTATCTCTCTTCTGCGGATGTCGGCAAGCTCATCGCTCCACAGTGTTTTAATATCCTTGCCGCCGAAATACAGTTTGCCTTTCGTAGGCTTATCAATGAGACCCAGCGTCTTTAACAGTGTTGTCTTGCCGCACCCGGACTTTCCCATAATGCCGACAAAATCCTGTTCCTTTACCGAAAAGGACAGCCCCTTTAACACCCGGATATTTTCCGGCTCATCTCCGCTCTGGGATACTTTTGTGTAATCGCGGTAAAGCTCCTCAGCCTTTATGACGGTCTTTCTTTTTACAACCGTTTTTTTCTCATCTATTCTTTTTTCCCGCTTTAACTCCTCTCCCATCCTTCTCCTCCACTTTCCGGACTTCCCACAGCCCTAACAGCCAGACATATACTCCTTCTATAAGAAACCATCCGAACCATATCCAGACGGCATGTGACAGATAATCCTTTATTACTTCCCCCGTATACATCCTGGCACGAAACGTCGCCGCCGTAAAATAAAACACTGCAAACACCGTAATCAAAGCTGGCAGCCAGTAGAACAGATACAGTTCGCCCTTAAGCATACGGATACGCTCTTTCCTCCTCATGCCCATGCAGTTCAAAAATTCTGCCCTTCTTTTCTTTTCCTCCAGCTCCGACGCCGTCTTTACATACAGCAGGAACATACTTGCCATAAGCAGCACTGCCATCACAAACCAGTTGACAATAAGTTTCATCATATGCTCCGTCTCCATGTCAGAGATAGCTGTCTTTTTGGAATAATGGCTTTTTACCTCCGCATCATATTTCGCCTCATAGGTATGGTTCGCCTCTAGCTGTTCCATCTCCCGCTCAATATCATCGGCATATTCTGCCTCTGCATGGATAAGCACCAATTGGGTAGGTCCCTGATGAATCGTTACGCCTTCAATCCGCTCTGCCTCATTTTCAATGGGGTCGCCGGTGTAAATATTCGTGTATCTCCACATTTCCTGCGCCTTTTTAAAATATTCATCGGAAAATACGATAATATTTTCCAGATTCCCCTGCCGGAAACATCCAATCAGGCTCCCGATTTCCTCACCCGCTATTTCGCGCTGCATAAATGCCTCGCTGGGTGAGTCCGGGGTATAATAAACACAGGGCAGTCCGATATGTAAAAACGGTTTTCTTGAGTTATACGTCCAATCCACTGGCTGAGCCTTTATAGAGCGGTCCTGCTGATGAACGATATAGACTTTTTCGCCTTCTTTGTCAAGTTCCAAAGCCTCCTTGCGATAGCCGCCGTCAAGCTCCTTTTTCAACCGATGGAACGTAGTCTCATCAATGCCTATCTGCTGCCCCTGAGGTCTCGGCTGCATCCCTTCCGACTTCTCCGTCTTATCCACATTGGATACTCTTACCATAGGATAGCGTGCAAGCTTAACCCCGTATTTTTCTTCCAACCCTGTCAGGAATGCATCATCTCCTTCATCCGCGATGCAAATAAAATCATAAGGGAACAAGCTTTCCGGCTCTTCCGTGACCAACACTGACACCACCTGAAATGCGAAGTAAAACATTCCGCAGATATACAGCACGCTCAATGCCGCCAGATACCAGGATGCGGTCTTCGACTTGTGATAAAGCTGATTATGGTTCATCAGATTTGCAAAATACGCAGACCTCGCCTTTTCTCTCCGCAGGCACATCGCACCGCCGTAACGGACCAACAGAAATAATCCCACAAAAAACACCCCTACGAGATAAATGCTCTCATGACTGTTCAACCGGCTGTAGAGTGCAGCGGTTCCAAAGAGCAACAAAGCTCCGACGGCCGTCACAGCCGTCAGACCCTTACGCGGCATCTTCTCCCTGCGAATCCGCCGGGTCGCCGCCGTGATAAGATTAAAATCCTGTATGATATCCCTTGTCGCCATAAGAGAGAGCACATAAATGACAACCATCACCCCAAGCATCTTAAAATACGTTCCCGCCGTCACCCCCATAAGGGAAATGCCCTGCCCCATTGCTTTATATATAACTTTCCTGAGCAGCAGGAGTATGCCGTTTCCCAAAAGACTCCCTGTCAGAAATGAAAACAGAAAGCAAAATAGAATCTCAAGACCCATCATGATGTATAATGTCTTTTTCCGTATTCCAAGCGTTACGAATATACTGTAACCCTCCACCCATTTTTTTAGGTAAAACACCAGCACGAACACCATTAGAAACACAATGCACACGCCCATGGGTATCATGGCGTTCCAGAGGATAAGTCCAAGCCCTTGTCCAATCAGGAAATTTTCCGCACGGTGTACCCCTGCCATCATCTGATAACATCCTAGTCCTGCAAATGAAAGCGAAGACATAACCATACTGCACATCAAAAGCAGCCTGTAATCCCTCCAGTTATACTTGAAGTTCTTCCAGACCATCCCGTAAAATAATTCTGTGTAGTTGCCCGGAAAATAGAGCCGCCGTTTTTCCTCCTCTTTCTGATGCCGGTCTTCCCGGGCACTATCCTTCGCCATCTTTACCGCACTATCCCAAACATCCATCATTTTTGTGATAAAAAACTCTATGACACTGAGCAGGCCCAGGATAAGAGGAAATATCGTTCCCATAACATTGTCCGTCACTAGCTCTATCCCATCCTGTGCAAGGAACAGATTAATTAACGCCAGAACCATCGCCGCAATATTTAACCGAAGATTCTTCTTCAGCAGAACCGAAAGCACATAACATATGCCGACAACCTGATACAAAAGGACAATGACAATCTGCACTTTGATCAGGCTGATATCTCCCGACCAAATCTGCGCGGCATTTTCCGACACCCCATCCATTCCGAGTTCCTTCACATGGCTGTAGCCCTGATACAGCGCATAACTTTTTCCTCCAATAGAAAACAGGGGCAACAGCGGTACAATAATTGCTGCGATGTATAGGAAAATGGTTATCGTATTTTTCAATCTGTCTTTTTTCATATTCTTGCCTCGGCTTTCTCACTGGACATCCTATATATAAACAACATAATTTCTCAATATGTCTTTCTACTAATTGTAGTAGCCATTTAATATTTCAATCCCTTGTTTCACAACATGTGGGGCGCAAATCAATTTACACCCCACTGAGAAAACAGTCCATCTTATGCAAAACATCCTATGATGTTCCGTCACCGCCGCCTGTCATAGATACCATCGCTTTCCCCACTTCCCAAGTCGCTTTCGGGGTTCTCGAACAAGAACACAATGATGTACAGTAACATGCCCTCGCCACAACCAAAGAACTCATTTTGCAATTACATCTTTTACCAAGTTTCTTCATGGCTCCTTCCTCCTTCCCTTTGAAATATTAAATAATACCTATACACTTCTTTACAGTTCCAAGAATATGCTCATAAGTATTAAATTCTCCATTCACAATTGTTTCCTCGGGAATCTGAATTTGAAAAGCTTTTTCTATCATAAAGAATGCAATCAGTAAATCTCTCGCTGCCATTCCTACTTCTTTCCCAAGCAAATGTTTCTTTTTCAACTCGTTATTCTGCTCAAAAGTCACTCCAACATTTTCAAATATCTGCTCTAGTTTCTCTTCTATATTCATATCAATCTAATCCTCATCACATAACTTTTATCTCTGCATAACCTTCCAGTTTTTTGACTATTTCATCTGCAATTCTCAAAATCTCTTTTTTGTCTTGCAGGAAAAATATTTTTTCATGTTTCTGCAATTTTTTCTCGACATATTCGGCAGATAACCCTAAATATTCCAATTCGCCATATTCTTCGGACTCCATCAAATCCAAATATTGTGGTATCACATTGCATGCATCTACTTTTGTTTCCAGTCTATTTTCCACGCATTTACACAGCTCACTACACCTGCCTTCAAAATCCTGAAAGTAAGGGAAATTGCAGACAACATAATCGGAAATTACGCCTCTTGAAATAATATATGCACTACTTCCAAAATCCCCCGTCACTTTTTTGCTAATCTCCATCAGATTTCCCGGAATTCCAATAATAATCAAATCAGGATTCTCTTTAATCTCAATTTGTTTTATATAATGATTAAACCTTAATATTTTTTCCTTATTAGTTCCGTATTCTCTTAATACACTCTGAGGAATACTGTCTATATCTCGGATTAACCTCATTTCTCTCTTAGATGATACTAATTTTACTGCATATCCCTTTGCTTTCAATTCATCATAAATTTTTAATTGCACATCTTGAGAGTTTAATTCGGCAAATATATCTGTGATTAATACTACCGGAATATCTATCTCAAATATTTCATTTTCCATCTTGATATCCCGATACGTCTCATATAATATATGTAGCTTATCTTTATCAATATATGATTTTATTATTTGCAATTCCTGTTCGGTAAAATCTCTACATACGATTACATCTAAATTCTTTTCCGCACATTCATGTATGATAGGCATGATACTATTGGTAAAATTCAAACTATACCGACTATTTACAAGACAAATACAATCATATGCCGATTCAACTTGTCTAAGACTGGCTTGTATCACTATCTCTTCATCACCTATCAAAAGCGAAGTATCTCCATATCCCCATCCTCTTGGACTTACAATCCCGCACACACGATACTCTTTCTGGTCTATATGTTGCAAAGTATTTTTCAGTGTTGCGTCATAAGGAAAAATAACCATATTATACATCTCTCTACTCCTCTGAAAAAATAACTTCTGGCTCACCTACCAAAGAATCAGATTCAAAATCATAACCTAATTCCTTCAAAACGGCACAGTCCTTTAGCACTTCCTCCGTACCATGCTTTACTTGTTTGCAGCATTTCAATATATTTTCGGATATGTTGTCTTCCTTACTGTCACAACATTGAATACATGTTGTACATTCCGCATACGCCCAACAATTATGGCAATTATCTTCTGTATACTTTTCTAAATTAAGTACCTTTTGAGCCTTCCCAATATCTATTCCTTCTTCTATCGTTCCCAATTTACAGATATTGGCAATTTCACAGACTCTTTCACATGGCAGTATATTCCCTTCCGCCGTAACAAAGGCTCTATTAACAATCGGAATACACGGACCGCCTCTGTGCCATTTTGCCGGAACTTCTCTTCTTCCCAATTGGTGTCTCATCGTGTCAAATTGTTTCATACGTCCTATATATCCATCCAGCAAAATTGAAACATGTTTTGAGTCCAATCGATGTAACATACCCAAAAAGCTTTTAAATAACTCATACTGCTGTTCTTGTAAAAACTCATCCGAAATATCACTTTCTGACTTTGCATATGAAGAACTCACAGTACTTGCTGAGAAGAACGAATCCGAAAACAGCTCATCGCCATGGAAATAATTTTCCAAACACGAAAATCCGTCATTTGCCAGCATAACTGTATTGAATTGTACAGATTCCTGATAATAGCTTTCTGATTTTTCCTTAATTCTTTTAATGTTCCTCATCATTATATCATAAGAACCTTCTTCTTTATTTGCAAAAACTCTGCTCCGATTATGGATTTCTCTCGGACCATCCACACTGATCGTCAATTTAAACTGATGCTCTATCATATAATCAATAACTTTTTCTGATAAAAGCGTGGCATTTGTTGTCATTACATACACCACTTCTTTTCCATCCGCCATTTCATCTGCATATTTCACACATTTCTTTATCAGCTCGAATTCCAGCAATGGCTCACCACCGTAAAATCCTATAAAGATTTTATGTCTTTCCTTAGAATGTTGAATCAGAAAATCTATTGCTTTTTTGGCAGTGTCAAATGTCATTCTTGTATTTGAATGTCCACGCGTTTTATAATTTCCCGAATATATACAATACTCACATCGAAGGTTACAATTCTGTGTTACCTGCAATATCAAATTCCCCATTCTGGTTTGTAACGCAAAAGGCAGCAGCTCTGTATAAGGATGCTCTGTAATCTCTACTCTGTTGTTTTTCAAAAATCCTTCTTCTCTTAATATATTGATTTTTTGTAAGGTTTCTTCATCTGTATCTTTTTTTACATTTGCCAAATAATTGTATACTCTCTTATCTATCTTTAATATTTGACCAGTGTTTACATCATATAGATAAAAACCTAATGGTGTCTTGAACAAATGAATAAACGGTGCATCTATTTTCATTTACTGTCCTCACCTCTTTCTCATAGAGTAAACCACTCTCTCCATTCTTGTCACATTCTTAAAAATGATTGTCCAAAAATATTCTTTAAAAATTAATTCACTTTATTTATTGTATATATAATTTATCATATTTATCTTATTTTGTCAAACAATTATTTTTTTAACTAAATATAATTCTATATTATTGTTGAATTATCAAAAAAACTTAGTATAATCATAATATAATTCCTTGGCAGAAAGGTGGTGAACCACATGAAAAAAAATCTCAGCAAACATCAATTAGAAGTTATGAAAATCCTTTGGGATAGCCAGACGCCGCTTATCGCCTCCGATATCGCCAAAAGGCACAGCAAACTCAATCTCAGCACTGTTCAGGCTGCCTTACGTGTCCTTATCAAGCTGGAAACCGTCGAGGTCGCGGATATCGTATACAGCGGAACCGTTTTAACCCGGGCTTACTGTCCTACCATATCCCGAAACGAGTATTTTAACCAGACATACCGGGATATCTCCGAAGGACTGTCCGGCGTATCGCTTATCGCGTCACTTATTGATAAGGAGACCTCCCTTGAGGAGCTGGACCGTCTGGAAGAAATCATCAAGAACAAAAGACAGGAGATTAAAGAAAAATAATGTCAGTATCATTAGGTCCGTTTATAACTTGTTTCATAACTATCGCTTTTCTAACACTGTACCTTTATATCATACTATATCGTTCAGGCAAGCATTATATATATGGCACAAAGACGGTTTTTATCGGGATTGCCGTCATCCTGTTACGGATGTGCATCCCTGTAAATCTCCCCTTTACCTGTTCCATATATTCCTATAAAATCCTGCCGAAAGCTACGAAACCCATTTATACGGTTATCGGGGAATCGGGATATATGGCATTCCATATTTTTTTGCTCTGCTGGGTGGGCATCGCTATTTTCAGGCTATTCCGGCTCGGTATTGAAAAGATGCATTTACACCGTCTTGTAAAGGAATACGCTGTCACTGACCCGGACGAGTATCCGAATATTTTCTCTTCCGTTGCAAGATGCACATCAAAGCCAATAAATATCGCTGTAGTGCCGTACCATATATCGCCCTCCATTACCGGATTGCTGCACCCGACCCTTCTGTTTCCTGTAAGATGCGAGGCTCTCCCCCGGGAGGACCTGGATTATATATGCATGCACGAGATTACTCATTATGAAAACCATGACCTTTGGGTAAAGCTCTTGATGGAAATCGTCTCCTGTATCCATTGGTGGAATCCTTTCGTATATCAGTTAAAGCAGGAATACTCGCTGGCATTGGAACTTGCAAATGACCATCATCTCATCAATGCCTGTTCCAACTTTAATCATACAGATTACGCCCGGCTGCTTGTAGAGACGGCGAAGAGCATCTCGCATTCCCGCCGCGGCGTTCCAGGCGGGGCAATATCTTTTGCAAGGGAGAAAAAGTCTGATTTGTCTACACGGATTGATTTTATATTAAAAGAACCTTCTCAAAAAAAGAGCAGAAATAAAATCATTAACATTCATGCTGTCATTATAGGTATGGTAATGGTATTTTCTTTGCTGTTTGTTTTTGAACCTTCTTCACGGATACCACCCATTGCAGAAGATGGTACTTTCGAGATGAATCCCGAAAATACATATTTAATTCAAACATCAGACGGATATGAAATTTATATAGAAGATAAATATGCGACAACCATTTTAGAGCTGCCTGAAGATTTTAAAAATTATGAGATATATAGGAAAGGAGACTTATCCAAATGATCAACAAAAAGAGCCAACTATTACTTGTTTCATTAAGCTTTATCTGCACTTTAACCTTGCTGTTTTGCACAAGCGCTCAAGCTGCGACAGCTACTGCCCCCAAGCCCATTACCACCAGTTCCGTTTCCAATGCTACCCCTTTTTCTGATAACATCGGCTGGAGATATAAAACTATAAAAGGGACATTATACAAACGCCAGTATAATTATTCAACCAACCAATGGATTGGAAACTGGATAAAGGCCTAGCGCCTTACCCTCTTTGTCAAGGAGAGCAACTCAAAAAAGCTGTCTCTCCTTTTTTGCCGCCTTATGCCCCGTTAAAGTTTTCGTTATTCTGATTTTTTACAACCATATTGCATATGTTGGAAAACGTATCAAATTTACCGTCAACAACTTCTTTTACAGGTATCGAGACTCCCAGTTCTTCCTCTATTTTACAATAGATATAAACAAGGGTTCTTGGAGCTATCCCCAACTCGATTCCCATAAGCTTTTTGTCCATAAATTCTGTCTTGCACGAAACAATGTTTTCCTTACTCTTCCGTATAATTCCAGTGAAATTTTATTTTGCAGATCAGCAAATAATTTAGCCTGTAATAGACTAACCGACTCCATAGCTAAAAGAAATAAAAATAACCATTCTCTTTTTTATTATCTTCCCCATCATAATCAGGCTCCAAAAGTATCTTTCTGCAATTCTATCACTTTCTCATAAAACTCCTTCTGCGAACATCTTCTCTTCACATCCCGCACAATCTTCCCGTCCTTGATAAGCAAAAGCCTTGTGCAATAGCTTGCCATATAGGGATCATGGGTAACAAGCACAATATTCTTTTTCAGCTCACGATATATTTTCCCCAATGTCTGTATGACCATCTTTGCCGACCTCAGATCCAGATTTCCCGTCGGCTCATCCGCAAAGATAATATCAGGATTGTTGATGAGCGCGCGGCAGATTGCAACCCGCTGCTTTTCCCCTCCCGACAGCTCATATGGATTTTTCTCGGTCAGATGCGCCAGATCAAAATATTTTGCCTGTCTCTTTGCCCTCCTGTAGCACTCAATCTCCCGCATATGTTCTAACACCATAGGGAGCATGATATTTTCAAGCACCGACAAACTGTCCATCAAGTAATAATCCTGGTAAATGAACCCAATCTCGCTGCGCCTTATCTGTGCCAGCCTGTCGCCCCGGATGCCTCTTGTGTCCTCGCCCATGAAGTAAAGTTTCCCCTTTGTGGGCAGGTCGATAAGCCCCAGCAGTTTAAGCAGCGTCGTCTTGCCTGAGCCGGAACGCCCCATGATTCCTACAAATTCCTGTTCATGTATCACAAAATTCAGTTCCTTCAAAACCTCCGTACCCTCGCAGTAGCTGCGGCAGAGGTTCTCCGCTCTCAGCACCTCTCTCTTACTCATAATCCCTCTCCGCCTTTCCTGAAAATACTGCGCTTAAGAAATATACATAGATTCCTTCTATTACAATATATCCGCCGCAGACCATGCTCTCCCGGCAAATGCAATCTTTTATCACGTCTCCCTCAAACATCCTGGCGCGGAAAGTCGCCGCCATAAATACCAGGACTGCAAGCAGCATGATAATTGCAGGGAGCCAGTAAAAGAACAGCGTCTCTCTCTTATAAAGCGCTTTCCTCTGTCTCTCGGGCATCCCCATTTTTTTCAGGAAGACCGCCCTTTCATGTTTCTCTTTGAACTCCATCCGCATCTTGATCAAAAAGAAAACAGAGCTGATAACGCCAAACGTCAGGATCATGAACAGATTTACAACCGCTTTCAACATCCTCTCCACTTCGCAATCCCGTTTCTGGCGTTTTGCCGAATAGTGGAACCGCACCTGCGAATCGTAATTTCCCACATACTGATGGCGTTCTTCCAGCTCCTCAAGCTTGCGGTCAATCGCATCAATATCCCCCTCCTTCGCATTGAAAAGAATCAGCCTTGTAGGTCCCTGTATCCTCACCGGCTCAAAATCATCATCTGTCATCTTCTCCACCATCTCTGCCGGAAGGCTTGTCACCGCATCTACAGACTTCCATTCTTCCTTTGCAGTTTCAAAATATTCATCCGAAAACACCACAAGATTTTCCACCTTCACCTGGCTAAAGCACCCGGTAAGGCTCCCAAACTCCTCCCCCGCTACCGTTCTCTCATAATAAGTATTCGCCGTGTTCCCCCAGTCGTAGAGCAGACACGGAATGCCCACATGCAGGTTCGGCCTTTTCTTCGCATAGAACCAGTCAATGGGCTGTGCCTTCACGGAACGGTCCTGCTGGTGGACAAGATATACCTTCTTTCCCTCTTTATCCAACCCCAGGTCACGCTCCGAATATTCCGGGTCTGTCCGTCTCTTCAATATATTATATGTGGACTCGGAAATACCAATCTGCTGCCCCTGTATCCGCTTTTCAATGCCCCGCTCTTCCCTCTCCGTCTTATCGGCATTCGAAACCCTCACCATCGGATACTCTGTAAACTCCAGCTCATATTCCCGCTGCAAGGAATCGAAAACCTCCGTATCTTCCTCGTCGGCAATACACATAAAATCATAGGGAAACAAAGAGTCCAAAGACTCTGCCGCCTGGACGGCAACAAACTGCATCCCAAAATAAAATACCGCCCAGCTCGCCAGCATAGAGAACACAAACACATACCGAAACACCGTACGGAATCGGTAGTAGAACTGGCTCCTCACAAGGAGATGCCTGAGATATCCCCGTTTTTTCTCCCGTCTTGCAAGAAACCATGCCCCCGCATATTTCACTGCCAGATGCACCCCGAGCAAAAATCCGATCAAAAGCCAGATGCTTTCATGATGGTAAGGACGCGAATACATCCGCGCAGACACCGCGCTGACCGCACATCCAAATATGATCCAGACTAACGGAACACTGACTTTCCTTTTTTCTTTTCTCGCGCTCTCCTTTGTGGCAACAGCCAGCCGGAAATCCTTCTCAAGTTCCCACATAAGAAGGATGCCAAGCACATATACCCCAAGCGTCACCGCACAGACCATCGGATAAAGCCCCGCCGAAACCTTTCCGAAAACAATCGAGCCTTCCGATTTCCGAAAAAGAATGTTTTTCACAAGATAAAAAAACATATTTCCAAGCAGCAGCCCAAACACCAGCGAAATCCCATAGCTGATGATAATCTCCTGTATAAACATGCGGTTCATATCTTTCTTCGATATCCCCATTCTCTGGAACATCACATAATCCGGCGCCCGTTTCCCCAAGTAAGTGACCATCACTGCAATGATCAGCACAATCCCGCAGATGACAAAAGGCACGGCTGCCGACATAAAAATCGTACTGATCCCGTCCTCCATAAGGAAATAGTCCTCGCTGTGCAAAGCGCTGAGTGCATGGTAACTGGCCAACCCTGCAAAAGAAAAGGCAATGATCAGTATCTCGCAGAAAACAACTAGGGCAAATTCCTTTTTATTGTACAGGAAATTCTTCCATATTATATAAGAAAACAGTTTCCGTTTCTTTGTCATTTTTTCTCATTGGCCTTGTTCAAACGCAGCTCCTCCATCAAACGCTCAACCAAAAGCACAAGACATCCCCAGACAAACGGAATCGCCGGAAAAACAAGCGTTCTTATGCTGCCCGAAATCTCTCTCATTCCATATCCGCCGACATTGAGATATAGCACAACGAGACTGAACAGAAAATAGAAAAACCTGTATATATTGCTTTCCCTCTCACTGAAATATGAAAATCCAATCCTTGCCACGCTTAATACCGCCAGCATGAACATGCCGTATATCTGCACAAGCAGATTTACCTTCAAAAACTCCGGATTATCCGTTGCTATTTGATTTGCCGCAATAAACTGCTGGATATCCGCAGCCTTCAGCTCCTTCAGCAGGTAAATCACGGTATGATAGCCATCCTCCATTTTTATATACGGAAAAAATATAAAAATAAGAAGAATTGCACTCGGTAATATTTTATTCAGCCGTATTTTTCTCTTTTTCATAATCATGTAAGCTACAAAATTAGGAAGGAGAGCTATGTAACAGCTCTCCCTTGCAGAATCAAATCCCTTCAGCAGAACTATATTCTGTAATTGTCGTCTTAATATTGTAGTAAGACTTCATAGCCAGCCGATCTTTACATGTACACATTGATGCACATGAACATCCTCTCGCTACTACCAAAGGATCAATCTTGTGATTTTTCTTTCCTAACTTCATAGTTTTTCCTCCTTCCCACCATAAAATACTTTAACACTTAGATACCTGATATAACTTATTTCAATTTACTTTATCGTAAAATTCCACACCTCCTCCCATATATAAAGCAAACAAATAATTACTAACTCCAATACAAAATATTGACCTGCCATTACACTTTATTTACCCTTATAGACTATCTACTAAATCCGCAATCGCTCTATATGTTGCAAATTCTCCACTCAAAACCAATTCCTTGGGTATGCAAATTCCAAGCTCTTTTGTTAAAATAACATATATAATCAGTAAATCCCTTGCCAGCAATCCCGTATTCCGGCTAAGCAAGTTTTCATCAGGATGCTTTTTTAAATAGCCATAATCACATCCCACTCTATCAAATATGTTTTTTATTCTCTTTTCCTCTTTCATTCTATTCTCCTAATATGCAACCTCACGCATAGCTATTTAACTGACGAAGGATTAATTTTGCTAAGTTCTGAGCTTTATCTTCCGAATTTATGTTAAAAACATCCGAACAATCTTTAATTTTATCGTCTATAAAATCATTAGATAAAGTTACATATTCAAAATTTCCCATTTGTTCTGACTCTAATAAGTCAAAATACTCAGGTATCATGTTTAAGCAGTCAACAACCAAACCCATCGATGACTCCACAGCAGCCAGTAAACCAGCCACATTCTCCAAAACTCTATCCATATAAGGAATATTACATATTATAATATCCGGCGGGGCTGCCTTAGATATTATAAAAGCTCCTACTCCATAATCACCATACACTTTCTTGCTTATTTCCAATAAATTACCTGGAATCTCAATCAAAAACAAATCCTTATCTTCACGTCTTTCAATTCCTTTCAAATAGTGATTTATAAATTTAGCTGACTCTTTAATATCCGTTTCCAATACATTTGGAAACATTTTTACTTCTTTAAATAGTAAGGGAACATCTTTCCGTTTTGAAACAACATTAACAGTATAACCTAGTTGTTGAAAAGAATCATATAACCTAAATAATACATTTTGATATGGCATACCAGAAAACATATCTACAATCCATATAACGGGTTTTGTAATGTCATATAATCTGTTTTGCATGTCATCATCCTTATATTCCTGTTTTAAAATAGTAAGATATTTTTCATCGATAATACTTCTAATAACTCCTTCCTCGTTTTTCGAAAGGGCGCGACCGTAATAAACAAACCACCTTTTCTTCTTTGCATGTATTAAAACCGGAAGAATATGTACAAAAAAATCCAAATCATAATAGCTTTCCACAATCCAAATACTATTACAATCCTCTGATATTTCATTTAAAGATGATTTGACACAAACCAGTTCATTGCCAATCCGAACCTGTGAACCACAACTCCCCCATCCCTTCATAGTCAACAAATCTTTTATGGAGTCCTCTATATTTTCATCAGTCCAGTTTACTATTTCCTTTAAATGGTCATCATACGGAAACACAACATATTTATTCATTCGCCATGTCATCTCCCCTCCGCCTCAAAATCATACCCCAATTCTTGCAAAATAGTGAAGTCTTTCAAAATCCCTTCAATACTTCTCCGAATTTCACTGCATTTAGATAAAAGTGCATTTTTCATTTCTTGTCTATTACCATTACAAAAACGAATACAACTATTGCACTCAGAATATGCCCAGCAATTTCTACATTCTTTTTCCGTCAATTTTTCAATATTCAAAATATCACTCATTTTTTTTAAATCGAGTCCTTCTTCAAGTGTTCCTATTTGGGCATATTCTGAAATTTCACATACCCTTTCACATGGAAACAGTTTACCCTCCGCAGTGACAAAAAGACGCATCGCTCCTGATATACACGGACCTCCTCTATGCCAAGTAGACGGCACCTCTTCCCTATATGAGCGTTCAGAATTTCCTTGCATATCATAAATCTGCTCTAAATACGGACGCATTAACAGCGATGCATCTTCAGAAGGCAAGTATCCTAACTCTGCCAAAAATGTTTTAAATAGCTCATATTGTTGTTCAATATGAAATTTCTCCGATACACTCCTTTTATTTTTTGAAAAATTATCACTAACTGCCGCAGAAGAAATAGCCAAATTTGAAAAAATTTCATTACCTTTAAAAAAGTGGTCCACGCACTCATATCCTCTCTCTACAACCAGTACAGTGTTAACTCGAACATTTCTATCAAAATATTCTCTGTCCCGTTCTTTTATTCTTTTTAAATTTTTCATAACAGTATCAAAAGAACCTTTATCATTCAAGAATTTTCTGCACTCATCTTGAATTTCTCTTGGTCCATCCAGACTGACTGTAACAAGAAAATCATTGGTTATAAAATATTTAATAACATCATCTGTCAATAATGTTGCATTTGTAGTAATCGAATACTCTATCTTCTTTCCTTTTAATCTTTCTTCTGCATACTCTACACATTGTTTCATCAAAGAAAATTCTAACAACGGCTCCCCTCCATAAAAGCCAATTATCACTTCATTCCTATTTTTTGAATGCTCCGCCAAAAAATCAATTGCTTTTTTGGCTGTTTGAAAGCCCATCTTTTTATTTGTATGTCCTCGAGTCTCATAATTTCCAGAATATACACAATACTCACATCTCAAATTGCAATTCTGTGTTACCTGCAAAATTAATTGCCCCATTTTAGTCTTTGCATAAAACGGTAATAGTTCTGTTGCTGGATGTTCTGTTTTCTCCACGCGTTTTGTCTTCAAATATCCTCTTGCCTTTAAATTTTTCAAATCTTCTTGATTTATTTCTTCACCCGCAATATAATCATTTCTTAAATATTCATACATCTCTTTATTTACTTCCACAATATCATTTGTATTAACATCATAAAAATAAAAACCTAACGGAGTTTCAAATAAATGGATAAATGGCTTTGGTTTCTTTTGCATAATCTACCTCTTTTAAATTCTAGTGCACTGTATCATTGATTTTTAGCATATCTGTCACCTCTATTATGAGGTGG
>CANOBT010000077.1 GCA_947564305.1 uncultured Lachnospiraceae bacterium
TGCCCCGCGTTCCATACATATGCCAATGGATGTGCCGCCTCTCTGTCAATGTCCTTCAATGCCGCCCTGTCTGCCTTCCACTCATCCTCATTTGAGGAAACAGAAAGCAGTGCATACATGACGCCTATACTCGTCTCATTTTTAATGATGTGATAAACAAGAATATCATACTTTTTCTCGATTTTTCTTACCAGCCTTCTTTCCGCGTCCGACAACTTATAGAGTACGCCTACCATAACTCCCAGATTCATTGGACTGCTCGCGTATATAATATTATTTTCCTTAAAATCACTGATAACAGATTCCTCCGAAAGGTCAAGGAGTTCCAATATCTCCATTCTTTCTATGGCCTCATTTATCATTTTTTCTCTTTCCATCACATTCATCCTCACTCCATACAATAACATTTATAATGTCGGCTGCCATCTGCCTTCACCTGGATTTCCCGCAACACCTCATTGATTTCCAGACTAAATTCCATTCGTATCTTTTCTGTCAATTCTTTTGAACAAATGGACGGATTCAGAAAAATAATCGCCTTCCTGTTTCTGATTTCTACCCTGCCCCGCGGAAAATAATTATAAGGTTTTCCCAGTGTTATTGACCGTGGCCATTTAGACCAGATTTTCTTATGATTATTGCTCCAGATGTCTGCCTGAAAGCCGTTGTCCTTTTGTAAAATCATATTACCATATTCATCACAAGCCACTTTTTCACTTATGATCCGCTCATCGACCACCCAGAAAACGCCTTTACAGAATGCGGCGCACCTGCCTTCCCCATTGTCCATCAGCTTCTCGCCTCCCAATACATCTCTTACAAAACTACCGAATTCCCTTTACCATAATCCATTATATCACACGGCTGAAAGTATAGTGACAAATATATGGCAGACTTACCATCTTTCATTTTCAAATCATCCCTACACTTCCTAACGAATTATTTGGCATCGCCAATAAGTTGTCACTGTAAATCCAGATAGTATGATACAATGTGTGTAATTAAATCTTACCCTATAGAACGGTCGAATGACCACAATGGGATGCCCTGGGTAATACCCCATGAAAAGCAAGGAGGAAACAGGAATGAGTCATTTTATTGAATTGTCTAAGACGGAACGACAGCTTCTATTATATGATATTTTTCTGCATTGCGAAGTCACAGAATTTACAGAGATTACGGCAAGACTTCCAATCAATAAGAGGATGATACAACGGGATATCACAGATCTTAAGGATGCCGGACTGGTGGATGTAGTCTACTCGAGAAAAGAACAGGGGTATATCAAAAAAGAGACGCCAAAGTTTAATGACAGTGTAACCGGCAAAAAAAGGCAGTCCTTGGAGCGCTTGTATCGTCTAGGTACACTGATGACTGAGCTCGAAAATGAGGACGTTGCAGCCTGGGAGAAAAAGCTGGACATGGAAAATGGAGATGAAAAGAAATATTTTACCGCAAAAGATTCCTACTATGAATTATTTCCGAATTCCTCAGAACGTACCCGGCAGAGAGATTTTAAGACATTACGAAGGATTGGATACATGGTCGGATGGGATACCTGGGATCATTGCTTTGTGAAAAATGAAGACTATACGCTTCGAGAAGATTTTGATGTGGAAAGGATGGATGGAAAACTAATCCGAAGATCGTCGGAATAAGATGATTTTATGTAAATGTCAGATGGAAACTTCCGTCTATACAGTTTGATAGTTCATAATTCAACCGACCGCAAAGCCGGAAAAGTACTGGTGACAAACTGATGTCGCTCTACAGCAATCCTATATGTTATAGTGCTATACGTAAACAATGAACAAGGATACGGATGGAGGAATGCTGATCATGAATTATTTATGTGCCGCGGTAAAAAAGGAAGTTGTAACAGAAAAAACTTTTTACAGCCAAGAAGAAGCAGTTGCGTATTTCCAGCAAAAGTTTGGAAAACGTATCGTAGAAAAAATGGAAGAACATGAACGGCGGCTGGAAAATAAAATCCTATATCTTGAACGTAAGCTAAAAAAATATGAGGATAAGCCGGAAATGATACACGGACTCATGGAACGCAAGCAGGAAGCAGAAAAGCAATGGGAAATGATTGAGAGGTGGCTGGATGGCGAGGACGAACAAAAAGCCGTTTATATAGAAGAAGAATATGATCAGTATAAAGAACGTCTTATCACAGAAGACACAGAACCATTTTTTTACATGGGAGGAATCTATAAAATCGGAAACCATTATACGGTACGAGAAGAAAAGCATTGCTATATGTGTCAGACCGTATCAGGTATAGATGGATGTTCGGAAGTAATAAAAGGATTACCGGAAAAATTAAAGAAAAATAACCGTTTCTTGTATGTCTGTGAAGAGACTCCGGAGACAGTAGAAAAATACACAAAGCAGATTTCTAAGATAAGGGCACAGGCGAAAAGAGATTACTATAAGAACCGTGCTTTGATGAAAAATCCGAAAATATTCCACCTGTGCGGTTGAAGGCTCGTAGAGCTTTCAAACACCTCAGCTAATTCGCAGGATATAGGCAGCGACTTCCAGAAAATGTTCCAACTACACGGTGGAATATTTTCTGGAAGCATGCCATCTGAAAAAGGAGTATTTATGGAAAACATAAAAAATATAGACGGAATCAATATTTATGATTTTATCAATTCTGTCGCTATAGCCAGATATTGCCGAAATATAGGACATTTATTCACTCCATTGCAGGAAGCGTATATTATTAATAACAGCAGACGGCATACACTCGCGGAGAAACACCAGACTTTTCAGTGGTTAATTGAAAATAGGCAGGATGATGAAATCAGTATTTCAACTACTGCCGGAAAAGACCGGCACGCAAAGAATGTCAGCCTTAAATGGTTTTTGAAAGAATATACATCTGTGCAGAATACATACCGAACTTTATCCAATAAAGAAGAGGAAATCATCGAAAGCTTCGAGCAGGTGTGCTTTGTCTGTCCGACTCCGTTCAAAAAAGGAGATATTGTCTGGATACCGTCCTATGAAGAGGATGAACCCTTTGTTTTTCTTCATGCCTGGTATGAAGATATGGACAAGGAATCCAGAATAAAATATATCAATACACACGATTCTTCGGATATGGTTGCTTATGGGTATTTTTTGAATAAAGCCGGAAGTATTTTCTTTGATTGCATCCATGATTATCTAAGCCTTGAATATTACAGCGGCAGTTTCGAAGGAAAGAAACGGATTTTAAAAGCGGTGAGCAATTTCCTGAAAGAGGAACTAGACCTTGGCAGTATATTGAATGCATACCATATCATCATGAATGAAGAGCGCGCAAATGAGATTAAAGGGCATATGTGTCTTACAGAGGAAGGGCTGCACCTTGCCGGACTTATATAAAGAATCGTAACTGTTCAGGGAGGACGATTAGTATGTGTAACGGATATAAAGAAAATATGGGTTATAAAGAACTACAGTCAGAAGAGAATTTTATCCTTATAAAAAATATTGATATCGGAGCGTTTTTTCTGTATCATGGTTTGTTCGGATTCTGCATAGGGGACGCGTTGGGCGTTCCGGTTGAATTTTCCACCAGGGAACAGAGAAGGAAAGACCCGGTTCGGGAAATGCGTGCCTATGGAACACATGGCCAGCCGCTTGGAACCTGGTCGGACGATACTTCCCTGATGATTTGCCTGATCAATGCTGTCAATCAAGGATATTCTATACAGAAAGTTGCGGATAATTTTATCCGCTTCTATAAAAATGGAACATTTACCCCTTATGGAGAGGTCTTTGACATCGGAAATTCTACAAAGGACGCAGTGGAAAAAATGTGCAGGGGAGAGAATCCGGTTGACTGCGGCGGTATATCGGAGTTCGAGAATGGGAATGGTTCTTTAATGCGGGTTCTGCCGCTTGCGTTTTATGGCCTGCGGATGAAAGTTCCGGAGTTCATTTCTCTGATAGAGGAGATTTCCTCGCTGACCCATGGACATCCACGATCCAGACTCGCATGTATTTTCTATGTAAGATTTGCTATGTATCTTATGGACGGACATTTTTTCAGGGAAGACGCAAAAGAAGAAGCTTATGACAGGGCGCTCAAGTTCATGAGAAAGAATTGCTTTGAAGCATACAAAGACGAGTGGAAACATTTTGACAGGATTTTCAGCAAAGAAATCTTGTATCTTGAAGAGGATGAAATCCGAAGTACCGGATATGTCGTAGATACACTGGAAGCGGTCCTGTGGGCTTTTTATCATGCAAAGTCTTATCAGGATGTAGTCTTGACGGCGGTAAATCTGGGGGAAGATACGGATACGGTGGCGGCGCTTGCCGGTGGACTCGCCGGTATTTTCTACTGTATGGATATCGAAAAACGGATTCCGAAGGAATGGATTCAAAATCTTGTAAAAAGAGAGGACCTGTATCAGATGTTTCGCAAATTTCATAGAGTCTGTAATATGCCATTGTTTAATCGGTGGAAGATACTCTATGATGAGATGTCAGCGAAATGTCCACGAAATGAGAAAGAACGTAAGATTTCACAAATGTTGTCCGAAGGTTCTTCTATATCTGCCTGTTATGATGAATTGAAGATTACTCATGAAGAAATGCAGGATTATCTAGCCCGCATGGACAAATGGGAAACCGAACACATGTGTTCATATCCTCGCGATGAAATAGAGTGAAGAAAGGAAAGACAATGTTTTACGCGATATCAGATTTGCACGGATGCTATGAGAAATATAAACAAATGTTGAAAATTATGCGTTTCAGCGATGATGATACATTGTATGTACTTGGAGATACGGTTGACCGCGGAGAGGACGGAATCAAAATCTTACAGGATATGATGAGCCGCATAAACATAATACCATTTTGGGGGAATCATGATTATATGGCATATCATCTTCTGCATATTTTTTATAAATTAAAAGAGAATAGCCCGGAAAGAAGAAACGGCACAAAACAGAATCATCTATCCTGGGAAACGCAGCCGCTGATTGAAACCAGTTTACTGAAAATGGAAGAATACCATCGCTGGATGGAGATTGGAGGCAGAAAAACATTCGAGATATTTCTGTCATTAGACAGAATCAACCAGAAAAAAATATTGGATTATATGAATACGTTTCATTATTTCAGGGAAGCTACGGTGAATGGAAGGATGTTTTTTCTGTCGCATACGATTCCTGACAGAGATAAAATGCTTGATTTTGAAGGCAGCCATAAGGATATTTTTTTTAAAGACAAACCGGAGTATGAGTATTATTTTCTTACCAGTGTTCCGGAATATGAAAAAAGATATTTTGAAGATAGATACATTGTTACCGGTCATATTCCAACAGGATATATTGACAAAAATTCTATTGGAAGAATCTATAGCAAGAACGGGCATATCGCTATTGACTGCGGTGCCGTCTTCGGAGGTCCATTGGGCTGTATCTGTCTGGATACGTTAGAGGAATTTTATACGATTATCCGATGAGGCTGTTATTATGCTTGCTGCTATGTCGGAATCCGAATAGCAGCTGATATAAACGAGGTGTAATAGGATGAATAAATTACAATATCGGAACGCAACGGCATGGATGGTGCGGCAAGACGGCAGCGTTTTCCCTGTCGTACAGCATATCTATGGAAATCCTTCCAATATGGAGGAAACGCTTTTTGCCGCCGAATGGTTATATCGACATACTGGACGGAAAGAAACCCGGAAGGATATCGTAACATTTGCCTGTACATGGTGTTTGCGCTTTTTTAAAGGTGGAACCGGCATAAACGAAGCATGTATGAAAGTAATCCTGGATCTGAATGAAGAATTTATGAGAGTTCGTTTTGGAGGAATGTATCAGACGATTCCGGCAAACCGGGAATTATATTTTCGGATTTCCTCAAAAAAATATAATTGGAGTCCTATAATCATGCGATTCATAAGACAGTCACAATTAGATTATGAAAAATTTTATGTAGTCATAGATGAAGAATCTGCAAAGATAAATCCTGTTCTTTTAAGGCAGAGTATGCTTTTGCGGAAATAAGGCTCGCGGTCGTATCTGTTGTGAGGCTCCTGAACAGATATGGCCGTTTGGAATAAGGAGGTCTAAAAATATACTTCTTACAATCACTTATCATGGCAGGAACACGCAGGAACTTGAGTATCTTTAAAATGAAAAACGTGATATTATTTGCAGGCGGAGTTCTATTTGGAACGGCAGGCATCAAGGCACTTTCCAACCGCCAGAATGACCTGCCGTGAAGCTGACATCCTGCTTTTCTATCTGGAAAAGTTTTCTTTTGTTGAGCGTGCCAAAGTCTATGAGAGGACGGCTGATGCGGTCATCTACTATACCGGAGACCGTGTGGAACTCCTTTGCACATTATGCAGCTATAGTCCGGAAAAAGCGGCAGTTCCGGAAAAGGCGGAAAATATCTGGAAGCTGTTGCAGAGGCAGAGACCATTGTATTTGACAAAACCGGAACCTTAACGAAAGCACGTCCCACCTTGAAAATGGTTGTACCTTTCTGTAGTGCGTCGGAAGATGACCTACCTTTATCATAACCAATATTGCAAGAATCTCACTGCTTCACCCTCACGCATATGCCTCCAATATATTGATCAGAGCGCTTGCGCTGCTGCTGTGAGAGCGCTCCAGAATTGCATTGGTATGCTCTGATTCCGCAACTGCACATTTTACCATTTTATGGGACGCCGTCGCAGTAAAAAGAATCATTAAATCCGGATTTCCAATCTTATGATTCAAGTCTGTTTTCATTTTGGTAAAAACCTTTACTTTACAGTGATATTTTTTGCAGATTTCCTTATATTTCGTTTCCATACGCTCATGCCCGCCAATAATCACAACGCTCATTTAGTTGTATCTCCCTTCTATCAGTCTTAACTAACCCTCTGTTCTAAAATAATCACTTTTACAGTCATGTAAAAGTGATTATTTTCCGTAACATACCTGAAGTCTCGCTGCCTTCAGCTTATGTGTTAGTATCATCTAACCCCTATCAACATAATAACACTGCTTTGAACTTCTGTCAAGAAAATTCTGCAAAATCCTATCTACTGTACTACTCTTTGATAAAATCAAGTTCTGTCAAATTGATACCGGATGCTGTGAGTATGACCTTCAATTCGATGTAGCGCCTTTTCATTCTCTTATATGCTTTCGATTCTTTATCAGTTTCTATCATATAATCCTGCAGCCGGGAAAACTCTTCAATCGACAATTTAAGCATTTCTTTTTCAGTCATTTTTTCGCCTCCTCCGGTTTGGTGACAATTATTAAGTGGAAGTGCGCTGATGCGCACGCAGGTCATCAAACCTCCGGTTTGGTGACAATTATTATATCAAAATATTATTTTTATGTAAAGCATCATCTCGTCAGCCGATATCGATATTCCAAAAGATTCTCTGTCCCCTCGTCAAGAATCCGATTACTCAGATACCGAACAGCACCATTCTCCTGTATCTGTATGGTCAATGCATGTCTAAACAATGCATCCTCTCCCCGCGGCTCGCACACCACATCAATAAAAACTGAAATCGTACCGTCTGGATTCCCTGTAATCTCTGTCACCTCTGGTATGGACGCGCTGAAATTCGTTGCCACATGGGTCAATGGCCCCAAGCGTTTCCATATATAACTCTGTTTTTCCTTGTCAAAGGCGGCATACTTTGTAAGTTCTTCGACAGTAACCGGCAGATACTCCGTCATCAGATTTTCAAATTCTTCTTTTGGAATCCCATCACAATTCCTCTGCGGTCCAAATGCTTCCTGATATTTTAGTAAATACAAATACTCGTACAGTCCGGCATAGTCCAAATCCTCCAGATGCTGTGCATCCCAGTCTGAACGAAACAGATTATTCCCCTGATATCCGATTGGAATCAGATATTTCTCCGCAATATCTATATATTCTTCTGGCATTGGCTTTACCCGGAGCATATAATTCCCATTCACAACCTCCGTCACCTCCGGATACTGCGGTACGCAATATTCATAGGCAAACCATCCTTTTTCTGTATATTTCCATTCTTTGAGCCTGGTGTAAGAAGTGCTTGTCACATATGGTACATTCTCCTCGTTCCATGCAGACACCGTATCAATCACATACATCTCGGTTCCATCAAAAATAAACTGGCTTCTATTGATACCTCCGCCTTTATTCATCTGGTAAAGTATGAGTTTTCCTTCCTTTCCACTCTTGCAGTCCGCCAGAAATGCGTCCATCTTATCATCATTTTCCATCCTGTAGTGCAAGCCGGCAGCAGTAACCGGGCGGCCTGTTTCCCGTAAAACCGTGCACATCTGAGAAAGGACTTCTTCTTCCAATATCGGATTCGATGCATCTCCCTTATCAGCTTCTATGTAAACACTCCTGATTTTCTCCATCGCATTTTTGCAATCCTCCTCCGCCTCTTCCTTTACGGCCTGTTCCAGTGGAAGGCGGTAACCTTTTTCCCAAACATTCTCATGCTCCTCATGCCTGGATGCTGCACAACCTGAAATGACAATGTCTACAAAAAACAGCAGTACAAAAATTTTCAATCGATTCCTTATTTCCATAAACGCCTCCCATCCCTCCCCTCTGGATAGACTACATTGGAAGTAAGTGTAATTATTCCAGAGCAGAGTCAGATTTTTCTTCATTTTTATTTTACATTTACCAGTATACCTATAAATCTTACATTTGTAATCCTTTCAATCAATACTACTTCTATAAGATTGGAAAGTCAAGATGAACCTGTCAATTTTTAGAAATCAAGCAAAACAGAATTGTCATAAGCTCAAAAAAGGCGTAAAGTCTCAACTACTCGTCAAAGACTTTACACCTTTTTTCACTCTACCCCTTTAAAATATCCTTCAACGTTTCCATCAGCTTAGACACATCGACTGGTTTTGAAATATGCCCGTTCATCCCCACATCAATTGCCTTCTGCCTGTCTTCATCAAATGCATTCGCAGTCATTGCCACAATCGGAATTGATGCACGGGCAGAATCTTCCAACGCACGGATTACCTGCGTGGCCTCATATCCGTCCATGACCGGCATCTGAATATCCATCAAAATCAAATCGTAAGTCTCGCCTGACACTTGTTCCATTCTCTGCACAGCCTCAATCCCGTCGCCTACAGTATCGACTACAAATCCTGCTTCCGCCAAAATTTCCTGTGCAATCTCCTGGTTTAACTCATTATCCTCCACCAAGAGTATTTTCTTGCCCTTGAAGAATTCTATTGAAATCTCCTCTTCTATCTCTTCTGTTTCTATCTTTTCTGGCTGCTCTACAATACGAAACCGGAAAGATACGGTGAACTCAGAACCCTTTCCCAACTCGCTCTCAACAGTGATGGTCCCTTTCATCATATCTATAATATTTTTCGTAATCGCAAGGCCCAGACCCGTACCCTGAATACCGCTTACAGTCGCGGTCTCCTCCCGTTCGAAAGGTTCAAATACGTGCTTCTGGAATTCTTTACTCATGCCAATTCCTGTATCCTTGATTTTAAACTGATATAAGGCATACCCTTGCGGCGCGTCGGACGTCTGCGTAACACAGGCACTGACCTTTCCCCCTGATTTTGTGTATTTTATAGCATTGCTCAATACATTTAAAAGTACCTGGTTTAAACGCAGTTTATCGCATATGATCCTCTCATTTTCCACATCCCCCATATCCATATAAAATTCAAGCTGTTTTGTTTTGATATCTGACTGGATGATCGTCTTTAAATCCAACATCATTTCCATCAAATTAGCTTCTTTTTCGTAAATCTTGACTTTTCCGCTCTCGATACGGCTCATGTCCAGTACATCATTGATCAGATTCAAGAGATGTTTACTGGATGTCATAATTTTACTTAAATAATTACGGACCTGCTCTTTATTATCAATATGAGTTGATGCCAATGAAGTAAATCCAATGATTGCATTCATCGGTGTTCTAATGTCATGAGACATATTATTCAGGAAGGTCGTCTTTGCATGATTCGCACGCTGAGCTTCTGCAAGAGCCTGCGCAAGCACTTCTTTCTGTTCCTTCTCTTTGCGCACCATCTCATCAATATTCCGGAATCCCAGAAGCACAATGCGTTCTTCCTGAGGGCATTTCTCTTCAATCTTCACATAAACAAACTGGAAATTATGTACCTCTCCGTCTGCCAGCACACGGTAACTGCCTGTATACTCCATATTGACGTTCAACTTCTGGGTGACTTTGGCAAGAGACATCGCCTCTGTCAGCTCCTGCCGGTCCTCCGGATGAACACGCTCTTTAATATATCTGTCACGGAATGCTGTATATGGAAATGCTTCCTCAGAATCCTTATTTAATCCCGTGGGTACATAGCCTTCCATTTTTATGATCCTGGCAGTATCGCCGCTCGTGTTAATAGAATAAACATTCACATAATCGTGACTCAACGCATCCACGATTGCAAGCTGCTCACCCAGCTCCCTGTTGGATTGTTCCGAAGCCTCTAAAACCTTCCTGTCCCATCTTGCCCTCACACAAATCGCTACAATAATGCCGAAAGTCAAAGCAAGCATCAAGACAGCAACCGTCAGCCTCCCAGGATGTGCCCGCATATACTGGATAAATGTTAAGTCTCTTGGTGTATACGCAGTATATTTTGCAATTAACTGTTCAAATGCATCATCCGGTATCTGCTGAATGCACTTATTCAATATTGTTACAAGCTCATGATCACAGCTATCCCGCACATACATGCGAAATTCGTAGCGTATGTCATCCACCATGCTGTAATGCAATGTCTCTGTAAAATCACTGTTTACAAACATCTGCGCCGTATAGGTATATACATAAGCGGCATCTGCCTTTCCATCCTGAACAGCCTCCAACGCTTCCTCTCTGGTTGAATAATTTAAAACTTGGACCCCCTCTAAAAGTCCCTCCTCCAACGGAGCATCCCCCTGTACGTCTGCAATCGCCACAGTGCCGATTTCTCCGGAGAAGTCTTCTCTTGTCACTTTTGCCAATCCTGTCGTCAGATAAGTTTCTGTGTCAAACCCACGGTAGGAATCTTCCTCCATCATCGCATCAGAGGTCCTCTTATCAATAACCACATCCACACCGTTTGTAGCGGCCAGATGATAGTATTCCGTTCTGTCCTTCGGCACGATTATTTCATACGGCAGTCCGGCAAGTTCCATGACCTCAGCGAAATAATCCGGCATGATTCCCTTTAATTCTCCGTCTTCGATATAGGAATAGGGAGAACGGTCTCCAAGAGCGGTTGCTGTAATCGTCTTTTTCCCTGAGAGGACATCCTGGATATATGCCTCTTCGCGCTCGGTAAACGTGAGTCCGGATGAATAAACCGGTCCATAATATTTGTAATACAACGTATTAGTCCAGTCGCCCTCATTCATATCCATCTGTTCAATGGCATAATTAATCTCATCCAACAGCTCCGTATCATCTTTCCTTACCACTGCATAAAAATTTTCTGTTTCCAGTGTATCCAGTGTTTTTTCGTCTTCTGTCTTTCTAAGATTACTGGAAAGAATGGCGTCAATACTCCCTTTCTTTAAAGCCGCCGCAAGCTGATCCATATCCTCATATTCTCTGGTCCAATAAGAAAAATTTTTCTCCCTGGCAAACTCGGTCAACGTTTGATTCTGACTGCTTCCGGCAATCACACCAACCCGCATCCCATCATAGGATTTATAATCGCCGCCGCGAAAATCTGTATTATCTGCCTGCACAGAAAGAATCGTACTATTCCTCCCAATTGGAAGCGAATAGGCAAACAGTTCTTCACGCTCCGGCACCTTTCTGGCGGAAGTCACAACATCGATCCGACCGTCTTCCAACATATCAAGCATCTCATTCCAGGAATGTTCATATCCCGTATATTCAAAATTCAGATGGGAGTATTTTGAAACCAGATTCAAAAACTCAATACCATATCCCGTCAGATGCCCCTTAGCATCCTTCATATGATATCCTTCAAAATAGAAAATACCTGCTTTTACCGTCCTGTTCTCCGGATTTATCGACGCATTCACCGTCGTAAAGCCGGAAAGCACGAAAAAGAGACATAAACATAATGCCAGACACCTCCTGACATATTTCTTACCTGTACCCCAACCCCGCATAGTTTTTCTCGCTTCCTCTCATTTGGTCTATCTGGACTGAAAATAATCGCCTGTCCCATCCGGTTTTCTTCCATACATCCGCCCATAAAATCTGAATACCCGCCGCCAGTAAATCTCCAACAGTTCTTTATTGGAATTGAAAATCTCATGCTTCGTGCCCGGCACTCTGATCAGCTTTGCATCCAGTTTCCCTCTTCGATACATTTTCCGGATAAAACGTTCCTGTTCCTTTTTGGAGACCAGATTTTCCTGCTCAGCCTGGAACAGCAGAACCGGACAGGCAATCCGTTTCCAGGCTTTCTTTTGGAGATACCGGTTCAGACGGACCGCTTCCCGAAACCATCCATAGGAAGCTGCGCACATCTGGAATAACGGTTCTTTTCTCCGTTTTTCCTGATAATAATCGAATCTCGCTCTGGAAATGGACGAGCTGTCTTCAAATCGTTCCTTCCCTTCATACGGATGATGTATGATGACGTATTTATCCTTTTTTCCCATCACACATAAAAGCCGCACGGCAAAGCTTGCAATGGGCCACGGAATGGAGCCGCATAAAGGACGGATCATCGGCGAGGAAAGGACGACTTTTTCAAACAATTCCGGAGCCTGCGCCGCCGCTGCCGCCGCAATGCCGCCTCCCATAGAATGTCCGTACAGAAAAACCGGAAGTTCCAAAAATTCCTGCGCCGCGAGACGGCTCACAAACAGCAAATCCTCCACGTACCTCCTGTAATGGTCAATATGTACCAAGGAAAGTTCCTCTGTCATCCCTTTCATTCGGTAGCTTCTCCCATGCCCGCAATGCTCCGGCATAAATACATGGTATCCCGCTTTCAAAAAATAATAAATGTTCTCTTTGTACTTTTCGACTGTCTCCGTAAAACCATGGGAAATTACTGCAATCCCACAGGGATTTTCCGCAAGATACCGCGTATAGAAGATTCGGTTTCCGGCCTCCCGTTCACAATACCCTGCCGTCTCTCGTTTTGCAAGGTAAGGCTCCACCACCGTTTTCATCGCTTCTGCATAGCCTGTTTCAGGCAGTATCAACTCTTTCATATCTAACATATCCACGAAACCTCCTATCACGTAAAAACCATAACCTTAAAATACAAGGTGTTCTTCAACCTACCATTTTATTTTAAGAAAATGCGCGTTCCGGTGCTACTCCTTTAACAACTCCAACACCGCATAGGTCCTTCTTCCCAAATCTTCCTCCAGCAAAACCTCCTCGGCCCTGGCCTGCACCTCAGGCGGAAGGCTGTACAGATTGATAACCTCCAAACCTTTGCCCTCATAATATTTTTGTAAGTAATCTTTCTCTGCCTGTACGCTGCTGGACAGGAAGTAATTTTTATGCATCCTCTCTTTTACCTGCATCTCCTGTGCAATATATTCAATCCAGTTTACAAATGTTTTCAGGTTATAATCATTCAGGGAATATCCCACAAACAGAAAAACATGGTCAATAAGAAGTGCTTTCAAAAAGACCTCCATCAGTCGGTGTGTCTGCGAATAGCTGAGGTAATCATCTTCCTTGAAGACCATTTTTTCTACCTGTTCAATATCTCCGTGCATCTTAATCAGATATTGATTTGCGGTGCCGCTCAATAATTGTTTGCCCTCACTGATAATCTCATATCCATCTGCAATCTGATCCAACAGTTTGTCATAATTCGTGGTCACCAGATGTCTGGGATGCAGAGATACAATCAGTTCATCCAAAATATTGGACTTCACATCTAAAGGCACCATTTCCTGTAAAATCTGGTAATAATCCCTATGCCCCTCACTCTCGTCCATACAGTAGAAATACTGCGGAATCCGGATGTACTCTTCCATTGCCAGCCTTTCAATGGACGGGTAGCCAATCCGCTGCGCAAAGGCCTGCACCATCTGCCCCCAGGTGGGCAGCTTTGAATTCCTGGATACTCCTGCTCCCACAAAAATCACCAGCTTTTCCCTGGCAAGCGCCTGCTTCAAATCTTCGATTCTCTGATAAAATTCGTCCATCGTCCAGCCACCGTCCTTCCTGATATTGGATACTGTGTAAAAAGTGACATATGTGATAAGCCGCACTTTTACATAAATCCTAGAGATTTTATTGTACCACGGATTCTGCGTTACATCCACCCACTTTTGAATCGGCTGAATCAAGAAATAATAGGTTCTTGTTTTTTACATGCGTTTATGATAGTCTAAAATCTAGTACCGCGACTATTGATTATTCGATATACCAGAACAAGTGTGGAAAATTGAGGTGTGTAAATATCATGGGAATCTATGTAAATCCAGGAAACAGCGGATTTGAAGAAATCAAAAACAGTCGATACGTGGATAAGACTGGTATGATCAGCCTGATTAACCGTGCGATTGGAACAACCGAGAAATTAATCTGTATCAGCAGGCCCCGTAGATTCGGGAAATCTTTTGCTGCCCAAATGCTATGCGCCTATTATGATAAGACCTGCGACTCCTCAGATTTATTTGACGACCTTATGCAATTCCCTGCATCATCTCTCTGCTTGTCGGCGCACTATACAATATTGTTGACCAGATTTTTATTGCCAATGCAGACTATCTTGGCTCCTATGGAAATGCCGCTAACACCGTTGTATTTCCTCTGACCGTGATTGCCCTGGCGATTGCGGTTATGATTGGAGACGGATGCTGTGCCTTTGTCAGTGTAAGTCTCAGCATTCCATTCTATATGTTCGGTCAGGCAATGAACCCTGTCATCCGTTCGGATGGAAGCCCTGGGTTTGCAATGGTATTTTGCCTGCATAAACAAAGCCGCCTTTATCTTTTTACAGGCCATGGGAAAAGCGGCAGCGTCCACAGCACTGTCTATGATTCGTGAAATCCTGTTTGGTGTAGGATTCGCGATTTTGCTGCCACGGTACTTTGGGCTTGACGGTGTGCTTTACTCCATGCCGGTGTCTGATATTCTTACAGCGGTGATTTCTGCTGTGATGATTGTTTTGACCTATAAGGAGCTGACATTGGAGAAGAGTACTGTGGCAGGAGAAGGGAAAGTAGTGCGGGTAATGTGAGGATGATACACTTTTATATAAAGAACTAAAGTATCATACACAAAAAAGAAAGGGGACAAATCGGATACCCGTTAAAAAACGCTTGCGCCACTCTGCATATTGTGGTATATTAAACATAAAGAAGGACATCTGCGCTAACAGATGCCTAACAGGAGCTACCGATAGACGGTTAGCCCGATTAGTTAAATGCTAAAAATAACCGCATCCTTTGGTCGGGGGCGGTTATTTTTGTGTCTTGTTACTATCCTTACCGATAGAGTATCCTATTCCAAAGCAGGTCAAGCCAAAGCTCAGCACTGCAATTAGCCCTAAAATATCCATTGGCTCAGCCCTCCTTTCCTTTCAATTCCCTTACAGGTTTCTATGTAATCGGAGGGTCACAGTCCCTCCGAAGAGGGCTAACCGCCTACCATCTTGGGAAGTCCCAAATAAATACTACCATAATTCGACAGGAAGTACAATCTGATTTTTCCTCTCTGCGAAAATGTTTACATCTACAATTCGCAACATACCACATCGAGAACAACAAAGAACTATCGTAAAATAATTTATTCATACTTTTACGATAGTTCTTTATGTCACTTATTCACCTGATGCCCCCGAAACATCCAATACCCCGCCACCGAAAACACCACGGCCGCAATCCCATTGACAAGCACATCCACAGACAGACAGCTAAACACCTTCCCGCCAAACGAATATGCCGTATAGTCGAAAAAGGAAAAATGCAGGATATTAGACGGCAGCAGCGACAGAATATGTTCCAACACATATCCGCCGGACCCCATCTGCAAAAATGTCGGAATGATCAGCAGAAGAAATGCTACGACGATGACTCCATATGCATTTTTAAATATGGAAGACATCCACAATGTCACCGCCATGATGCCCAAAGTCAGAATATATCCCAGACCAAACAAAATCAAACATGCCTGCCCCATTGTAACATCATAACTCACAGGCGCAGACGGGTTATACCACTGCACAGGCAGGTCCCATCCTTCGGTTCCCAAAAATAAAAGCACCACGGCGGAATTGAGTATTGTAATCCCCACATAAACAGCGCTTGCATACAGCCACGCGGTTATGACTTTTGCTGCAGGCAGCCTGCTTTTCCCATATTTCATACAAAGGAAAAGAGAATCGCATTTGGACTGGTATTCCCCTGCAAATACCGGTGCAATTCCGACACAGACGATCATCATGAGCAGAATCCCCCAGCTCAGATTAATTAAAATAAGTTCCCATCCTTCCCAGTATCCAAACGAAATCGCTTCTTGCATTTCATTTCGTTGATTCCAATACGCAGCCTGTTCCGGCGTTATTTTCCCGATGCTTTCCAGTAATGCCGTATATTCCTTCTTTTCCTCTGAACGTGCCTGATAAAAATCCCGTCCCATATTTTCCTGATATACAGTCTCCACTCCATCATCGGTCGAACCTTCATAAGTACGGCTGATAAAGGAATGCAATCGTTGTTTCGGTAAAAAAAGCGTCCGCCAGATTTTATCGGATGCGCTTTGTGAATCACCTGATTCCCTTTTTATGTTTTCTGCTCCGTCAAGATATTCCTGCATGATTCTTTCCACCGTCTCCTGGTCTAACGTTAATCTTGTCTGTGTCTGCTTCAACACTTCTTTTGCAGAAAGGCCGTAAACCCACATTCCTTCGTTGTCCACTACCCCCACCTGCTTTATATTTGCCCAGGTATTAAAGAGCACGAACAGAAGGCATCCGAGTACCGAGAGCTGTGTCAGCCTGCTCCCCCATATTTTTTTCCATTCATACCGTATCATATCGCCCATATTTTTCCTCCTCCCAAAAGCACTGCAGATACAAGTCCTCCAGAACCGGCTCCGCCTGTCTTGCGCCCTCATAAGGGCACGCGCCGGAAATAACTCTGGCCTCTACCATATTTCCACGGTTATGCGCGTTTGCAATACAATACCGCTGCTCAAATCCCGGCCACTCTTTCTGCGGCACAGCACACTCCCAGACCATGCCGTCCACTTCCGTAACCAATTCTTCCGCCGGGCCATCCAGAATAAAACGGCCTTTTTTCATGACCAATATCCTATCGGAAATATACTCAATATCCGACACAATATGGGTAGAAATAATGATAATCTTGTCTTTCGACATTCCTGAAATGAGATTTCGAAAGTACACCCTTTCTTTTGGGTCCAGCCCCGCCGTAGGTTCGTCCAAAATGAGGATTTTCGGGTCGTTTAAAAGGGCCTGTGCAATCCCAAGACGCCGTTTCATCCCGCCGGAAAAAGTTCTGATTTTGTGGTTCGTCTCTTCCTCCAGATTCACAAGATGCAGAAGCTCCTCTGTCCTTTTTTTGGCAAAATGTGGTTCCAAACCCTTGATAGACGAGATATACAGCAGAAAATCTTTTGCCGTAAAGCCCGGCGTATATCCGAATTCCTGCGGTAAATATCCCAGTAAATCACGGTAGTCTGCCCCCATGCTGACCGTATTTTTCCCGTCCAGCTTTACTTCTCCTGCCGTTGGCTGCACAATACCGCAGACCATCTGGATCAGGGTCGTTTTTCCGGCGCCGTTGGCGCCCAGGAATCCATAAATTCCTGGTGAAAGCTCGGCGCTCACCTGCTCCACGGCAGCTTTATTTTTAAAATGTTTCGATAATCGCTCTAACGTTAATCTCACTTATATCACCGCTCCCTTAAATTGAATCAATTTTTTCGTCTCTCTTATGACCCCCAACGCTGAGACTGTTCCAAGCATCATCCACGCACCCGCATTTCTCACTTCAAAAAGCTGGTATCCTTTAAAAACAATCATTACAAATACAATCGCAATTCCCCATGTCATACAATAGGGCAGGGCATTTTCATCATTCTTGCGGTTCAAGACAGCCAGACAGCCCAGGCACATCAAATTATAGGGAACCCACGCATACAGAAAAATCTGCCAAAGATATACCTCTTTCCACAAAATCAATACCACAGTGCCGACGGTAAATGCCAACAAGTCTACCGCACCGGAAACCATCAGCCGGAACATCAGGATTTCATGCAGTGAATGCCTTGCTGTCATCTGTAATTCCAGCATCCCCGGCTGGCAGACATCACATAGCACATTCGCATTTGCCATACAGAGTATTGGTCCGGAGATTGCGACAAACGTCCAAAGCCAACTGTCCGGATCTATTCCCTCGGAAAGAATCAGAAACAGAAGGAATCCAGTAAGAATCAATTTCATTCCCCAGAATTCTTTCCGTATAAAACGAATCTGGTCCTGGAAGAACTGCCTTGTCGTCATTCTCTGTTTCTCCGGATGAAACTGGATTTCTTTTGCTTTGGCAATGGTGTTTTCCATTCTCGCGAAATCATATTGCGGAATTGTCAACGACTTAAGCTTACGTTTTAATTTTCGGTCTCTCATCACGTTCCCCCTTTGCTTTTTGTAACCAATTTTTCTCTCAATATTTTTTCCGCATGTTTCAGCTTATACCGCACTGTCGATGCCGGAATCCCTACAATAGTGGAGATATCCTTTATCCTCAAGTCCTGGTAATAGCGCAGAATTATGATATCCTTTTCTGTTTTCTCCAGTGTCGATAATGCATCCAGAATCATAATTCTATCCAGAATACCTTCCGTAATGTCCGGCGCTGCTTCCTCCTGATTCTTTATTTCTTCCTCATAAATTTCCTTTGGTTTCTTAAAATAATTTTTTATCAAATTCCGGGCAATCACATAGAGATAGTTTCTTATTTTTCCGTAATCTTGATAGAAGTCCAGATGATTGAGAAACCGCAGAAACACCTCCTGCGTCATATCCTCTGCCAACTGGCGCTGATTCAGGTGACAGCAGCAGTATCTATAAATCTCTTCATAGTTATCCGTTATTAATTTTTCCAGATAGCCATCTTTGTACAAAATATGGCTCAACAAACCGCTGCCAAGCACAGGCTGCTCCCCTCCTGTCATATGACATGCCCTGGGAAATCAAACGCCAGGTGCAGATGCCTTTCCAATAATGCTTTTTGAGTACTCAATTAATATAACAATTGAGAGGGAGAAAAAAACAAGTTTTTTAAAAATTTTTTGCACTATATTTTCTGCAAGTCAAAATAAAAATGCGCCTGCCGTTTTGGCAAACGCATTTCTCCTTATCAACTGCTTTTTCAATCTCCAAGTGTTGTGATACAGTAATGTACATCATATTCTGTATCGATCAACTTGTAATTGACTTGATATTTCCGACACATTTTCAACGCTTTTAAATTGTCCTCCACTACAGATTCTATCGCGCAGTCCGAATCATCTAATCTCTGCTCTATTACGCTAGCGAAGCCTTTTATATCCTTAAAATGAGTTTTAATGTAATTCTCACTCATTACAAGACAGACATATTTTATATCCGGCAAATAATGTTCATCAAAATCTTTTTTCCAGTTGAACGGAATATAGCATCCCTCTACAATGAGATTTTGCTTATTTTCAATGACTGTTTTTATCATTTCCCTGACAATCGGCCACAGAAAATCGGTTAGTTCGTGGTCCTCATCCATAGGGGTGAGCATGGTATTGCCGCTGCGTATAAGCCCCATCTTCAGATGGTCTATGGACAGGTATGGATAACTGTATTTTTCAAGCAGCCGCTGTGCCAAATTTGTTTTTCCTGTATGGGATGGTCCTGCAATCAAAATAACCATATCTTATCTCCGTTAAATTATCCTTTCAATCCTCTTGACTGTCTGTCCATATCCTCTATAACAATATCGTATATTTCTCCCAATGTTGAGCAATATTCAAGCACTTTCCAGGGTTCATTTGTGTGAAAATGAATCTTTATCAACTCCTCATCGCCAACTGCTAAAAGACAGTCTCCTCGAAAGTTATCTGTAAAATATTCACTGATAACATCCTCGTCAAGATCCTCTCCCTCAATCAATAACTGTGTATCATATTTGAATTCTAATGTATCCATCTGCTACCTCCCGAAAATTCCAATTTGAGATCAGTGACTTTATTTTTCCCGTCTCTATGAGAATTATAGCACTCACTCACGGCAGACACCATTCTATCTTGATAAAACAACCATTGCTTCATATGGTTTCAACGTCATCCTTCCGTTATCGCCAAATCCGCAGTTCCCGTCATAATTCCGAATGAGAACCTCACCCCTCAGGAATTCCTCCGGCATCTCAAATGCTGTCTCTTCCGCGGTAAAGCTGCATACAACCAGAAGTTTCTTATCCCCAAGTGTTCTCGTATAAGCATAAATTTCCTTCGAATCCGGCAGGAGCAGGTCATAGGTTCCGTATACGATAATCTCGTTTTCCTTCCGCAGCCGGATCAATTTTTTATAATAATTCAATATGGAATCATCCCTGCCGGTCTGTTCCTCTGCGTTGATCTCCGTATAATTCGGATTGACCATGATCCAGGGAGTGCCGCTGGTAAAGCCTGCGTTTTCCTTCTCATTCCATTGGAATGGTGTGCGGGCATTGTCACGGCTCTTATACCGCAGGAAGCGCATCATCTCCTCTTTAGAAAATACGCCCTGCTCAGTCAGCTCGTAGTAGGCGTTGATGCTGTCCAGATCCCGGAAGTCTTCGATGGTCTCAAAAGGAACATTGGTCATACCCAGTTCCTGTCCCTGATAAATGTACGGGGTTCCCTGCATCATATGAAGGCAGGTTGCCAACATTTTCGCGGAAGCCTCCCAGTACTCGCCGTCATTTCCGAAACGAGATACGGAACGGGGCTGGTCATGGTTTTCCCAGAAAAGACTGTTCCACGCAATCTCTTCCAGCCCCTTCTGCCAGCGGGTAAGTATTTCCTTCATATCTCTCAGATCCATTTTCTTGTCTGACCATTTGTTGTCACCGTCCGCGTCCACATCCATGTGTTCGAACTGGAAGACCATGTTCAGCTCTTTTCCATCGCTGCGGGCATATTTCTTCGCCTCTTCCAGTGTCACGCCGGAGCATTCGCCTACGGTAATCGTGTCCGCGCGGTTCAGGACTTTTTCACGCATTTCCTGCAGATATTCGTGGACATGAGGGCCGTTGGCAGGTTCATTGAAGCTGGCGTATCCGTTGATGCCGGGAACGCCGTCCGGCAGATCCGGCTTTTTGGAGATCAGACTGATCACGTCCATGCGGAATCCGTCTACGCCTTTATCAATCCACCAGTTCATCATCTTGAAAACCTCATCCCGGACAACCGGATTGTCCCAGTTCAGATCCGGCTGCTTTTTCGAGAAGAGATGGAGATAATACATTTCTGTCTCCGGGTCATATTCCCATGCCGGACCGGAGAAGCAGGAACCCCAGTTGTTCGGTTCCTTGCCATCCTTTGCAGGACGCCAGATGTAGTAATCCCGGTAAGGATTGTCCGCCGATTTCCGGCTTTCCACAAACCAGCGGTGCTCATCGGAGGTATGGTTCACCACCAGATCCATCACCAGTTTGAGCCCCCGCTCGTGCATGGCCGCAAGCATTTCATCAAAATCCTCCATGGTGCCGAATTCTTCCATGATTGCCTGATAGTCGCTGATATCATATCCGTTGTCATCGTTGGGCGACTGATAGACCGGAGAGAGCCAGACCACATCGACTCCCAGTTCCTTCAGATAATCCAGTTTGGAAGTGATTCCCTTGATATCTCCAATCCCGTCTCCGTTGCTGTCACAGAAACTTCTCGGATAAATCTGATAAACGACACTTTCTTTCCACCATTTTTTCTCCATTATAGAATCTCCCTTCATTCATTTTTCAGGCGGCGCTCTGCAAGGCATTTCTGTACTTCGGGCATTTCCTTTTCTACCTTAAAGATCATCATGCACAGAATCATACCAACGGACGCAAGGATCGGCACCCACAAAAAGCCAAGCTGAATCGAAAACAATGCTTTTGTTGTCTGTTCTGCATTTGCCACATAACCACCCCAGGACAAAATACCTGCAATCAGACTGCCGCTGACGCCCATTGCCAGTTTTGCAACAAATCCTTCTGTTGCACTGAGCATTCCGGAAGTTCTGGTTCCGCTTCTGTACTCACCGTAATCAATGATATCCGGCGATATCGCGAAACGGCAGCTCATAATCAGGTTAAATCCTAATGTGGCGATTGTGATTCCTCCCAGAATGACCGCGATGTGGTTGATCAGCATTGCAAGGCTGCCTGCAATCACTATACTACATCCTATCATCATTGTATTTCTTTTTCCACACTTTTTTACGATCCAGGGCATGCCAATTGTTGCGGGCAGGCCGGCAAAGTTGGTCAGGACGCCTACGATCGGCATCAGATTGACCCGGTTCAGATTATACTGAAAATAATACATAATGGAGCTGGCTCTTGTCATAAAAGCAAGGAACAGTAAAAAGGTAACGATAATGAAAAGCAGCCACTGAAAATTCAGGGTTTTGATGAATTTTTTTACAGATACTGTCTCTTTTTCGTTTACCGCATGCACTTTCTCTTCTGTATGCTTAAAGGTAAAGAAGAATGTAAAAAGTGAAATGATTCCGAAGATCAACGCAGTCATAAAATATCCTTTTGCATTGTCACCCTGTCCAAGCTGATTTACCAGAGGCATTGTAAAGGAAGTAACAATGGTTCCCGCAATCACGGAAAAAACGAGTCTCACACTTACCAAAATATTACGTTCCTGTAAATCACTGGTAAGGCTCGGCAGGATTGCGGAAAGCGGTACATTTACCAGGGTATACCCGGTACTCAGCAGAATATATGTAACATAAGCGTATATGATCTTTCCGGTCATGCCAAAGGGCGGAACGGTAAAAGCTAATACTGCGATTACGACAAACGGAATCGCTCCCCATATAAAATAAGGCCGGCATTTTCCCCATTTTGTGTTTGTTTTGTCAATGATCATTCCCATTAAAATGTCTGTGACCGCGTCAATAATCCTTGTCACCAACATCAGGGAGCCTGTGACACCCAAAGCAAGTCCAAATACATCTGTATAAAATATCATCAGATAAGTTCCCATCATGTTATTGATCAGTCCGCACGCCAGATCGCCGGAACCATATCCAAGCCGAAGTCCCCATTTTGATTTATTTTCCATTGTCTATTCCTCCTCGATTACTGTATTTTTTAAGTGAAATGTGTCCAGGCATTTTTGGATTGCCTTATCCCAGAACTGCCATTCATGTGCGCCCTCCCATTCCCCGTATGTGAGGTCTGCTCCTATTTCCATCAATCTGCCGCGGAAATTCTGGTTAATTCCGTATAGAAAATCTTCCGTTCCTACATACTGGATCAACGGCGGCATCGCTTTTCCTGCTTCTTTCCCCTGTTGATACAGACACAGGAGATCATTTTCCGGGCTGATACGATGATAATCACCATATACCCTTTCTAAATTTGCATGAAATTCGTTTTGCAGGATTTCCGGTACTGCGCCGGCAAACTCTGTGATATCAGTTACGGCTGAAAAAGCGCCCACCTGATAAAATCTTTCCGGATATGTAAATGCGCATTTCATTGCTCCGTAGCCGCCCATGGATAGTCCGGCGATAAAGGTGTCCTCCCTCTTCCCGGACAGTGGGAACCACTGCTGCATTTTCCGGGGAAGTTCTTCGGAAATAAATTGAAAATAATGTTTGCCGCCAACGGAGTCTGTATAGAAGGCATCTTCTCCGGTAGGCATTACGACTGCAAGCCTGTGTTCTCTTGCATAACGTTCGATGGGAGTGAAGCGCGTCCATCCTGTTCCGTCATCTCCCCTGCCGTGAAGCAGATAAAGCGTCTGAAATTTGTGATTTTTTGACTTTTCTTCCGGAGTCATATCCATGTCTTCCGGCAGGATCACCCGAACCATGGTTTCATACCCAAGTGAATCTGAATGAAAATTTCCTGTAAAAACCGCCATTTCTTGAATCCTCTCTTTCCAATATGTTTTTGGTGTTCTTTCGTTTTGATAGATATATCTTAACAATTGCCGGGCAGAAAGTATTCCCTTTTCTTTTTTGAATTATTGTCAATTTTTGTCTTTTTTGTTGCGGAGCAGGAAAAAAAACCTGTATAATATATGTCACCACCCCGTAGGGGTGATGACCTACGCACGCATCAGCGTGCTTCCTTCATAAATACAAAAACAAAGGCAGGTGTTCGTATGGGTTATAAATATGAACAGGTGGAATTTATTCAGAATCTTTCCGCAAAGATATGGAATCAGGACATGACAGGAATGGAAATGTATACGCCCTCCCACTGGCACCGAAGTCTGGAATTTGATCTGGTTCTGTCCGGCCAGATGCAGGGGACGGTCAGCGGCAGAACCCGGACGCTGCAGCCGGGAGATATCCTTTTCGCGAACAGCGGGGAACTGCATTCTGTCGATTATATCAACCCGAATGATCATTTGCTGGCTGTAACAATCCTGATTTCTTATGACTTTATTGTAAAATGGTTTCCAGATTATGAGGAATTCTTTTTCGATGTGGAGCATCATCCGGAAATTATGGACGCGTTAAGAGATTATATTACATATATCGGGAATATCTATCAGAAAAAAGAATCGTTCTGGGAACTTGAGATTGCCGGACAGCTTCATCTGCTGCTCCTGCTTCTGATCAGACGGACTGCCGTGCGACAGAAAAACAGCCATTCTGTAAGAAAACAGCATAATTCTGATACGATACGAAAAGTTATTACTTATATCAATCAGAATTATCAGGAGCCGCTCACATTAGAAAACGTATCTTCCTATGCCGGATTTACGTCTGCTTATTTTTCCCGCTTTTTTCATAAAAATATAGGAGTTACCTTTTATAAATATTTGAATGATATCCGTCTGCATTATGCACTGCTTGATCTGTTAAATAAAAAAGCAACCATAACGGACTGCGCGTTTCATAACGGGTTTCCTAATGTAAAATCATTTATCGAAACATTTAAGAAAACCTATCACTGCACTCCGGGGCAGTATAAGAAGAAGTATTTTTCAACTTGAAATTTTATATTTAAACGGAAGTTCATGGTTAAAACGCTGTTTACTATTGACTCCTACGCAACGTCATAGTTTATGATATACTTACACGGAAGGAGGACCTATACATGATGACAGTACATGAAGTAAGTAAATTAGCGGGAGTGAGTATACGCACCCTGCAATATTATGACAAAATCGGACTGTTGAAGCCGTCAAATTATACGGAATCCGGTTACCGGCTGTATGACGATACAGCTCTGGAAATGCTGCAGCAAATTTTACTGTTACGTGAGTTGGAATTTCCTCTGAAGGAAATCAAAGAAATCCTGTCCAGACCTGATTTTGACAGAAATAAGGCATTGGAACAGCAGATTACATTGCTGACTATGAAAAAAGAACGTCTGGAAAGGCTGATTGATTTTGCCCGTGAAATACAGTATACAGGAGTGAAGGAAATGGAGTTTTCAGTATTTGATACAACGAAAATTGATGAGTACGCAAAACAGGCGAGAGCGCAATGGGGAAAAACAGACGAGTATAAGGAATTCGAGCAAAAATCCCAAAACAGAAGTAAGGAGGAGGAGCAGGTTGTGGCAGAAAAAATGATGCAGCAATTCGAAGATTTCGGAAAATTAAAAGGCAAAAATCCACAATCCACTGATGTTCAAAATCTTGTTCGGAAGCTGCAGGATTATATTACGCAGTATTTTTATCACTGCTCCGATGAAATTCTTTTCAGCCTGGGTCAGATGTATGCCGGCGGCGGAGAATTTACAGACAATATCGACCGCGCCGGAGGGGAAGGAACCGCCGAATTCGTTGCTGAGGCAATTAAAATCTATTGCCGCAAATCATAAAAATTTCAGTCAAAAAAAGAGTGAATTCCTTTGAACGAGGCTGTAAAAAATCTTGTGTCTATGGAAAATAGAATTCCTTGATAAGAAC
>CANOBT010000078.1 GCA_947564305.1 uncultured Lachnospiraceae bacterium
GCAAAGATACTTCCAATCAAAGTAACCATAAAAAAACTTAATGTGGCCCACACCATACCTGCCATATCATTAAAATAATATAAAAATAAAATTGCGGAATACATCAGAAAAAGAATAAAATAACCAGCAGCCAGGCATGGATAAATACTCATAACCAATCCTGAAAATCCAAATCGTGGAAGCAAAATAATGCACATCAGATATATAACCACAGATATAATAAACTGTATTCGTGCCAAATTCATCAACGAAGTCCCCATCTGTCGGAACATCTGCCTTTTATCATTCTCAATATCTGCCTTTTTCGCCCCAATCACAGATTCTGAATAAGCTTTATACTTTTCATGAAAGTGCATCTCCACATGCGCTATGAAAATAATTGTCGCAGATATGTTGGTAAACATTGCCAGACAGCTTGCCATATCATATGGCTGATTACATACAAAAGTATCTACTACCACCATTTTCATATCTGTATTCCAAAACACAAAATTATGTACATACATTCCAGATATGTATAAAAAATTCGTCACAATCAACTGCCAGTACTTTTTAAAATATTTCAGCACATTCCAATATTGATTACTATTGCGTATAAAATATCGTTTCACAAAAGAAAACTCCAGCACTGCAATCAGAAAAATACCTGTCATCAGCGCAAAAAGCATACTTTCTGTAATGCTCCAGTGAAAGAGAAACCGCAAAATCAAAGAAAGAATAAATGCCTCCAGCATCCCAATCGTAAAAAACAGGGATATCTTCTGATAATCCTTACAGATGGACAGATAGATCATCGAATAAGTTGCCATTGTGAGCGAGATATATCCACAGAATCCGGTAAATACATAAAACACCTTCACGCCGCCCACAAAATGTTCCCACAGACAGAACGGAACTCCCAAAATACAACTCAAAATCAGATTCATGACCAGTCCCAGATAATAGCAGGGCAAAATATCCTGATACCGCTCCTCATAAATAACATCTGACATATATTTGGACAATACCGCATTAAAAGGCGAAACCGTCAGTAAAGAAAAGATAAAGGTATATAATACTGTACAAGAAAACAGCTCTCGGTTCATATACCCCACCGTATTAAATCCTAATACCCATCCCATTAACAAGATATTCAGAATCACCACGAACATCGGAGCCACCGTTACTGCCGTACTGTAGGCGAATCCCACAAGGTCTGCCATAATGCTGTTTTTCTGAAAGATATTATTTAATTTTACTCCAATCCCTGCCATGATCTATTCCTCTCATTAAGCCTCTTCCCATTTCAATCCCATACTTTCTGCAAAATCTTGATAGATCTTGCGGTATGCATCAATCATATTATGAAACTGATACTTTGCCATGACTCTTTGATATCCGTTTTCTCCCATTTTGAGACGCATTGTCTTATTTCTCGCCATAGACACCATAGCCTGTGCAATTTCTTCAACATTCATAATATGAGTCACAATCCCCGCAGCGCCGAACTCATCATTCTCTCCCATGACCAGACCTCTGCAGTTTCCTACATCTGTCACAATAACCGGCTTATGGGCGGCAAAGCTTTCTAAAATTGTTAGAGGCTGACCCTCACTGATGCTGGTCAGAATCGTCATATCCATCTTTCCCAGATATCCTCTGATATCGACCCTGCCGGTGAACTCGATATCAGGGATTCTCTCTGCGTCTACCAAATCAAAGCACTCCTGCGCATACTCCTTATCTTCCTCCCACGGCCCCATAATCCAGAGCTTTAATGAGGGTTCTATCCCTCTTGCAAAACTAAATGCATGAATTAAAGTCTTAATGTCTTTAATCGGCGTAACACGGAGTACGGCTCCTATGTAGATTCGCCCTTCCTCCTCCCTATCCTTTCCCGGAAGATTCTGCAGGCTTTCCACTGAAATCCCATTCGGTGTGATCATGGTTTTCTCAAAAGGGCATCCCAGTTCCAACTCCAGTTCCCTCGCATGTTCATACAAACTGGTAACCAAATCCGCTCTGTCATAGGCCAGATTAGACATCTTACGAAACTGCTCAATCCATATATCTTTATAAATACCCTGTACCCACTTTGCTTTGATCAATTCTTCCTCGCGCTCTCTTGTATAGATTCCGTGTTCTGATATCAGAAGGCGCCCTCCATAAAGATATTTTGCCATGCTTCCGAGAACTCCCGCATAACCTGTAGCTGTACAATGATATAAATCTGCTTTCGGAATCTTCATTTTCAACGTCTGAAACATCGGTAAATAAATGGAGCGCATCATCCACAGAAAATCCGAAAATACAATCTGACTGTAATTCAGATTATAACAATCTGTCACTGCATTAAAAAAGTCCATAGACATCAAAAGATTATTTACGGAAAGAGATTTTTTCTGAAACAAATCAAACAAGGTTTCCCAATCCACCTTCTGATTTAAAAGAAGACTACGAAAAGCCCTGTATTCCTTTCGGCTCATTGCTTTTTTCCGTTTCCTTTTTCTGCCCCAGTCACAATCATCCAGATAAAGTTCATGCACCTCTGTCACATTTTCGGGTAGCTCGTATACAAACTCGCCACTCCAAGAACGATTTGCCACAATCGCCAGAATGATAAATTCCTGCCTAGGAAAAGACTGTATCAGACGATGTATCCAACTGGATACACCACCTACTACATATGGATAGCATCCTTCCGCTATAAGACAGATTTTCATAGAAATCCTTCCTCCTGTTTATGACTAACGCTTTCTCCTGTCATGAATAGGTCAATATTGTACTCTTCATTTCAATCACTGTTTCTGCCGCCTCCACTTCAATCAGAAATACATCATCCTCCAATTCCGTAAAAGAACCACCTTCTATCTGCTCTATTGTTTCATGGTGTGTCCGTAGAATAAACCAGACTGGTTTCTGGATGTCCGACAAATGCAGGTAAATCTTCTCCCCTTCTCTCTGCTGTGTATAATCCAATGCCAAAAATCTTCGGATATACTCATCGCTTTCTGATACCGTAGTCCCTTGAAATTCACGGAATCCTTTCCAGTAATTCTGAATATTCCAGTCTAAATCCTCAGCTAATCTTTCCCAACTGTCCTGTTCATTCTCCAAATATACTGTATCTTTTACATCCAACAGAACATTTGTATAGCCAAGCATTGTCTCCACACAGCGATTGCGAAAGTCATCCCTATAGGTATGAGAAAAACCACTTGCAAGTACTTTTTGCTTTGTCACATGCTCTGAAAGATATCCTACTATCTCATTGTCTGTTGTATTCTCCGCTATAACAGTTCTGACAGAAGACAGCATCTTGTCATCCAACACAGCTTCTATCTCCTTTTCCTGCATATTCGCCGCATAAAAAGAAGTAAACTGATAACCTGGAAGTATCTCTTGAATAAAATCATCATCTGCCCTCAGTTTATCTTCGATTGGGGTATTGGAAATATTCACACCGGAAAGTCCTACTTCTGTGTTTTCCTTATTTAAATTTTTCATGTAATATTGTAACTGTTTCTCGTCCGGCAATATCTCATCTTCATAATCCATCTGTAAAGCCAGCATACAGGAGAACCCCATCTTATTACGCCTATAGACAGTCATAAGGCCCGGCCACAGAACATCACGCATCACTCCAGGCATATTTCTGCTGTAAGTCTTCATCAACTGAGTTTCATTTTCCTGTGCCACAATTGGATAATTAGCAGCAATCAAATTCTGAGCATTTACAATTGGATAGATATCATAAAATTTCATCTGCGCAGACATTGCAGATAAAAGGCCAATCCCGCCAAAATCCTGTATATATGTCCCGTTTACAGCCATCACACAAGCATCGCGATAATTTTTCTTCCAAATAATCACCGGATATTCCTCTGATTCGATTCCTTCATCTTCCATAATCCCTTTCATGTACACCTCCGTGCCCGCCTCCAGTTCATACCACGGAAGTATCAAATCCATATCCTGTCTTTTCTTTCTTTCCTTTTCGTCCGATGTCAGATAGACAGCCTCGCCACCCAGTAAAAATCCGTCATACAGGTGGATTCCGTCCACCTTCGCACTCTCTGCCTTCACATGCTGAATTCCAAATAAGGACCTAATTCGTTGATTTTTCTTGATAACGGCAGCATCCGGCATATTGCAAAAAACGATATGATAACCTGCCTCCAGATATCCTTCCAGATATTCCAACTCTTTTCTTTCCTCCCACTTAATATATGCCGAATCAATGAGCAGCATATCCGGAATTCTATTTCGTTCTTTCCGCCCCGCACTTTCGTATTCTTGCAGAGAAGCGTAGCTTTCCATATTCTTCTTACCATAGGAAGCCCATACCTGCACAGCTTCCGCCATTTTTTCTCTTCCAATATATACAATGAAATCTTTGAGCCCATCTTGAATTTTGCTCGCCTCAATCCCACTGACCGAATATGCCTCACTCCTTCCAGACAGTTCCTCTATATCTTTCACGTAGGAATTCACCTCATAATCGTTCCATAACTCCGTCATAACGCCAGTAGACTGAAACATAAAAACAATAACAAGCATGACAATCGTAATAGCAAAATAATTCCGGCGTGATATCATATCTATCCTCTCGCTTTTTAAGGCTGTTTTAACTGAAAACCCGTATCAGATCCAGTGTTTCATGATCTATCACAACATCCGATTTTTTCAGGCCATTCAAGGTTGTGAAAAAAGCCTCTTTATTCTGTAACGTAAAATATAACTTCAATTTACAAGTATATGCACTGAGCCTATCCGGATATTGTTCTGCCAACCATGTACACCATTTTTCCGAATTTTTATAGTCTTTGACTTCCATTAGCCTGAGACATACACCTTCATATTGGTGTTCTTTTAGCTTTGTCATATCCTTCTGGCGAAGTCTCTCAGCAGTGTCTGCCATAATCTGCACGAACCGCCTTTGCTCAATGGATGTAAATATCTGCAGTTTCAGAACTTTATTCATATAATCAATCAGAAGTTCCTCAAATTCTGTTTTTTCGGACTCCTCATTCTCAATCTCTTTGATCATATTTTGTACCTTTGTACGAAATTCGTTCAGTTCATCCGTCATGACAGATGCCGCATAATGAGAAGATTCCGAATCATCACTATCTAGCGCCAGTGCAATTGCCGACAGCGAATCCTGTATCTCACCCTTTACCATATTCATCATGACCATACGCAGATCTTTCTTTTCATTTACCGCAAGAGCTTCCTCTAATGGAACCATATTTCGTACTCTTTCCTCGTCCGCCTTTAATTGGATTTTCACACGTTCCTTACTGAAAATCACATCCTCTAAATCAGGAGCCGTCCAGAAAATAATTTTATAAAACAAATACGATACAATGAAAAAGAGCGGACCCACGACCGGACATAAAAGCATGATTAAAAACTTGATCAGAAAGGCCCTCCTGTTATCAAACAGCCTCTCCCATTCCTTTTCTGTCTGCTGCTCCTTCACCGGTACAACTATCAGTATCCCCCAAAGAAGATAAATAATGGCAACTAAGACATTTACTAATAGTACGATTAGAAATATGATTTCATCCCTAGCTGGCATTGGCATTATACGGCCTCCTCTATGATTTCGCTTAAATATCCCTGTTCCTGAAAACGCTCGATGACACCCCTTGCGCCTTCTTGATCTGTATTAGACAGTAGAACGTACAGGTTACTTCCCTGCAAGATTCCCAGATAATCGGTCTGACGCATCTGAGTCCCAAGTGCCTTAGCAGCCTCTTTTCTGTTATGCTCTTCCACACCTTTGATTTCAAGCAGAGTACATTCCGTCAAGCCTTTTTGCTTTGCCTCAAAAAATGCCTTTGCCAGATGTGTAAACGCCTCTTCATCCAGCACATTGGTCTCTTCCACATAACGCTGTTCTCTCAGAGCATCCAGATAGCGGTTAGCACGTACCACTGTATTTTGAATCAGTGCTCCGACAACCGTCAACCGATTTGCTTCCGCTAATGTCATACGCTGCCACGGAATTCCCCATACCATCAAAATCAACTGCATTTCATCCGATGCATATACAGCACTTGCCATAAGCGGAAGCTGGTCTTCTAATGTCTTATTGATATAAACCCTATGCTCCTTTAATTCAGAATACATCATCTCCATACCTGTATATTTTATGGAGCTTCCCAATTTCCGCGCTTCTTTAGATGTGGATGAAAACAGCCTTGCATAATCCCGGTTGGCCACTGTATAGATTGCAACATCCTCACTTTCCATCAACTTTGATAACATTTCTGCCGCATAAAACAAAACTTCCTCAGGCTCATATACATCCAGACGTGAAGTAATTTCATATACTTTTCCAAGGCTGTCCTTTTGGTTCATAACCTGCATTTCAAAACTCTGCTTCATACGGATATTACTATCATTGATGTCCTCAATATCATCCAATTTTCCGTGAAGGTAGCCGACCTTCTCTTCATTTTCATCTTTGATATATCGAAGCTGGTCCCGCATATACCCTACAACCATTCCCAAGATAAACAACTGTGCAATCCAGACATAAGTATTATAATCCAGCAGCACTTCAAATCCTGTACGTTCATATGTCTGACGGAAACTGTATCCTGCCACCGCCAATACGGCAGAAACAAGCGCCTGCTGTTGTCCATAGACAATCGCAAACAGCAGTACATACAGCAGGTAGAAATCCAATCTATTGAAATACTCACTGCCGACCGCCCGATTGTTCAACATAAAGAAGGGGATAAAACAAATCAAATTCTCAATAAAAGGAATTAATTTTTTTATAATTACTCTTATATTATGTAAAAGCTTCCCGAATTGGCTGCCGCCGCTATCCTCATCCTTTATGAAATGTTCTTTGTGGCGCTTCATATATTGCACCACTTTCTGTACACCTGCATCATAGTGAAAGAAAATCTGCATATGATATTCTCCCTGATGCCTGTGCGCATCCAAAACTAGACGATGCTTTTCTCCTACAGAATTATCTATAATCTCAGGCTTGCCACCCATGTATTTCCGAACCATTTCGGCAAGCTGCATTTCATTCATCTCTTCCATGGAGGAAATATGATAACAGTGGCAGGACGGCCTGGAATCGGCAATTACTTGATATGCATACTCGATTGCGTCCTTCAAAAAAATCATGGAAAAAACATTGCGGCTGTTTGCAGAAATCCTGTTTGTTTTAAGCGCTTCCAGACACATCCTAAAGCATGGGTCCTCCTGCTTTTCTCCCTTTCGTGGTACTCCGTAAACATGATCAAAACGAAGAACTAATGTATCCATGCCATGAGTCGTTCGATAAGTTTCACAAAGTTCCTCTCCGTGAGCAATCGCCAACGCCTTAAACCCTTGCGTCTCTTCGGGCATATCCTCTGTAATATCTGTACCGTGGACACTGCTGTAAACTTCATGTGAAGATAAATATACAAACCGACCTTTTCCTGCCACGGCATATGCTGATAATATATTTGTAAGCGCTGTAGAGTAACGTACTGACTCCTTTCTAGCCATCTGCCAGTCAAAATTGGTATCATATGCTCCCATAAAAATAATCAAGTCCGGCCTGATACTTTTGAATATATCCTCAATACTGTCCGTATCATACTCAAAATTATATTTTTCAAATACATGCTTATAAGAGGACCGGTTATCTCTCTTTCCAGTTAGCAAATATACCCGGTGACCGCTTTTACTCATCTTGTCGATCATGGCATCCATAAATCTACTGCCACCACCAATCAACAGCACCGTCATTTCTTTCAGTTCGGTCCGCAAAGCAACTTCAGAACGGATGCCTTTTGAATCCGGGACTTTTTCTGTTCGTTCTACTTCCTTTTCTTTGCGGGGGCATCCTCCCGCAACAAAAAAGGGACAACATTTACTTTTTCCTCTCCATTGTCCGAAACAATAGCTTCCTTAGGCTCTCTATTGTCTGGAACAGCAGATTCTTGAGTTTCCTCATTGTCTGGGATATAAACAGCTTTTGATTTCTCTTTGTCCGTAGCCGGAGTCCCCAGCAGATCCTTCATCTCGGTCTGAAACAGTTCGGAGAGATTTGTATCCTTTTCTAAAAATACATTTCCAATCTGAAGCGCCTTGTGATTCAACAGTTCTGACGCCTGATAAACTTTAGAAAAATACAGGCTATACTGGTTGCCAAAATCCTGTATCCGCTGTTTCAATATCGCTGTCTGTTCGGCCCGATACCGCTCAATCTCCTGCTCTGCGATTTTTCGCTTCTCATTTATTTCATTTTGGAGAGATTCTCGCTTTGCTTTCTCTTCTATATCATACTGCCTGGATTTTTCTTCTATTTCCTGCAATCGCTTCTGCAGTGCATCCCGAATTTCCTCAAAAGTACGATCCTGCAATTCCATCCGGTTCTTCAATTCTTTCAACTCTTTATTGTCAGACTCATGAGCCGCCCGCTCTTCACTAAGCAGTTTTTCCAATTCAGCAACCTTTTCCTCTAAAAGCCGCCTCTTTGTTGTAAACATTCCACATCTCTCCAATCCTAGTAAGTTCCTCACTTAAATTATGCATAAAAACAGTTTTACCCCCCCCGTATCCAAATCATACGATACGGGGAGGGCGTAATTTAACACGTTCTGATACGCTCATATTCCATTGTTTCTTAACAGGAATTCTTTTTTCATCTTAGAATCCCTAAAATTCTTAGCTATATTACCAGAATATTGTATTCAAATCTATAGGAAAATGCCACATTTACCATTGTTCTATTTTTTTTACAAATTCCTAGCTGCCATTTTTCCACCCAAAACAAAGAACAGGATTTTGTTTTTAGTACAGTAACAGCTATTACCTTTTCATCTTACCTCTTCTATTGTTTCTTGTCAACGCTTTACGTATTTTAACACGACTCCAATCGCACAGCCTTATCAGGGAAAGCATCCTGAATCCTTATAGCTTTTCCTGAAGATTGAGCAGAATCCTTGTCACAAATCTTCCGTCCTCAATCAAAAAATCTACTTCCCCATTATAATGGGACGCCGTCTTTACAATACTGGACGTGCCAATCCCCTCTTTTTTGCCTGACTTTGGCATCCCTTTATGAAATTTTATATCTTCGGCACAGGTATTGCTGCACTGGATGATAATTTTATTTCCTTTTTTTGCAATATAGATATCTATTTCCTGCTCAGACCGTCCGGAATTGATACATCCATGAATTGCATTTTCAAACATATTGGCAAGAATGGCAACCCAGTCAATATCCCGGATAGAAAGGTTCTGCGGAACACCCGCATCTATAAACACCTGGATATTTTTACTCTTTGCCTGTCTGGTATAAGTTGACAAGATACTATTCACTGCCGGATTAGCACAGATTGGGACTGCTCTTCTGCTCTCCATATCCTCACTATACTGATCCAAATAGTGGAGCAAATGATCCATATCCTTCTTCTCTACATATTCCTTTAACAACAGTACGTGATGTCTGATGTCATGACGAATCCTTGCCGACTCTTTCTCTGATTCTCTCACGAGTTCAAGCTGGCTGCGCAGGAGCTGTTCATTCAATTCCAACAATTCCTTCTCTGTCTGAAAGTAATGTTCCCTGCCCAGATGGATATATAGATGGAGAATCGTATATTGAAGAAACCCCGCCATAAACAGCACAAAGAAAGCCCGGACCATATTGAATATAGAAAATCCCTGAAGGTTGGGCCAGTATGCGATGATTGCACCAAGGAACACAGAGATAAATAATGTCAGCGTACTAAACAAATCCATCTCTTCTATCAGAAAATCCACACCATCCAAAAATTGTTTTCTAAATTTTTTCCATGTGAAAATCAGAACAAAAGAGAAGAAAATGAAACGGACAAGGATATCTACCCACAGGTTTCCATGAAACCACCAGCGAGACACATCCACACCGATATAAATGCCTACAGAGAACAGATAAAATGCTGCTTCCATCTTATATAGTGATACATAGAGCACCTCACTACTCATCAGACTGCAGAAAACACCGATCACAGGGATGGACGCCAGTGCTGCCATCCTTACAAAACTTTCATTAGCTAGAACATACCATGCACTGAAGCTAAACAATAAAAACAGCCCAAAAGCCACATAGCAGCAGATTGTTTTCTTCATTGAGAATTTAGGCCGATCCAGCATCAGAAAAAACGACATCATCAACACGATACTCATTCCGTTGCGCAAAAACGCCACCCAAAAAGAACCACCTAGCATCTTTCCTTCCCCCTGTTCCGCAATTATCCAAACACCATACAATTTGTTTTTTAATATACCATAATTCTTAATCCCTTTTCTATTCTATGGGATAACTTCTATATTTTCAGGGACAAAATTATGAAAGTATGTAGACGGCTGACAGATATAATACCTAAACAAAGTATCAGATTTGGAGCAGAATACCTAAATAAAGTATCAGATTTAGAGCAGAAAATAACAAAAACGTCCCTATCCATTGGTCATCCAATGAACGAGAGCACTAAATATTACCTGTTTTATAATATGTCATCTCTTTGGTTTCTCGTTAAAATAATATGCGAAATAGTCTTTCTTAAATTCCACGGCAATATTTCTGGGAATATAGATAATCCCTTCATTGTCCATCAAAATTTCTTCCCTTTCTACAGAAACCACATGATTCAGATTCAATATATAGGAGCGGCCGCACCTGTTGAACTGAGGAAGATACTCTAAAACTCTCCACAGTTCCTTGACCGTCATACGGACTTTACACTCCTCCGACGCCATGTATATAATCTGATAATTTTTCTGAGATTCACAGTACAGAATATCATCCGGATTAAATTGACGGATGCCGCCTCCTGCAACCTTCATCACAATCTGGTTTTGTTTTCTTTTCTGAATCTGCTGTGAAGCAATATCCAGAGCATGAAAAAAGATATCCTGCTTCAACGGTTTCACAAGATATTGAACTGCATCCACCCCATAAGCTTCCAACGCATGTTCCATGGATGTAGTTAAAAATACAATCACGGAATGAAAATTACATTTCCTTAATTCTTGTGCTGCCTCAATCCCGTTCTTCCCCTTCAAGTAAATATCCAACAGCAAAAAATCTGGTGTATAATTCTCTTCCTGAATACAACGAAGCAGTTCCTCCGCACTTGCAAAACATTTGCTTTGGTATTCCCACGATTCCTTTGTCTTCTGGTACGCCATCAAGAGATTTTCAATCCGGTCAAGTTCCTTTGCATCATCATCACATAGCGCTATCGAGTACATCTCTTACCCATCCTTTGTACAGCTTCCTTAAAAACTACAGAAAATTCTCATAAATTCCCTAATGCCCTTCACATCAGCGTCTCCAATATCTCCAACGATTTAAACTGTTTTTCCACATATACATCCAAGTACCTTCGCATCACACGCTCCAGTTCATTCAATACCTTTTCACTCACGATAAAGGTATACAATTTTTCAATCTTGCTGCTCTCTATGTACTGCATGCTGTATAATGTGGAGGTATCCAGTTCTATCCCGTCCGTCACTCTCTGCATACATTCACTGCATACCAGCCCGCCTTTTTTTACACTAAACAAAGCCTGCCGCTCCTTATCACCGCAGGAAATGCATTGAAATACCTGAGGACCTTCTCCGTTGATGCACAGCGCACGCAGTTCAAATATACAGCGTATCAGCCGATTAGGAATCTTATTGTTTACCAGGGCTTTCATGGTCTGATACAGAAGCTTTAGCATTTCTCGTTCGTCATTTGCCTCTTTCGTATAAAAGCTGGCAAACTCCAAAAAATAAAATCCATAATACGCCCCAACAATATCCTCCCGCAATTCAGCAAAATAATTTGAAATTTCAGCAGATTGGATGGTGTAGGAAGACAGCCCTGCATACAAGGTAAATTCCCCGAAGGAGAAGGGATTGATTGCCCCCGCCAAATGACTGGTCGGCCTTCTTGCCCCTTTGGCAAACGCAGCCACCTTCCCTTGTTCTTTTGTCAAGATCACCACACGCCTGTCATATTCTCCAATGGGTGCCGTAGAAAGCACCATCCCCGTCACTGCAATCTGATTCAAAGTCCTCGCCCCTGCCTCCTTATGCGGTATCATGGTCCTGAGAATACAGAGGAATGATCACGGCTTCACCGTTTGAACTTCTTTGTCTCCCAAGGTCCTCATCTTGGCCTTTAGCATGCCCGTACACTTCCATCTTATATCCCAAATAGTCACATATCCCGCCGGTTTTCATAAACTGTTCCCAGTATCTTTGTTCCATCGGATCACCTCGTCATCTGTATTTAGGTGATATCACTGTTCTCAGGATATCACCTGTTCCTGATTTTAGGTTTTCCGATTTTATGGATACCTATACCTCGTAAAATCTGCCAGTTCTTTTTGTCGGCAGACCCTTGACAAATTCACGCACAGCTATTCCTCGGTATATCCAAAATTTTTCATTAAAAAATCGCTGTCCCGCCAATTTTTCTGAACCTTCACCCACAATTTGAGATTCACCTTACACTCCAACATTTTCTCAATTTCAAAACGGGCCGTACTTCCAATCTTCTTCAACATGCTTCCCTGTTTTCCAATGATAATCCTTTTGTGGGATTCTCTTTCGCAGATCACTGTGGCATCAATATGCATCACCTTATTCTGCATCTTCATTCGCTCAATGGCAACTGCAATGCCATGCGGAATCTCATCCTGCAGGCAGTGCAGCGCCTTTTCCCGAATCAGCTCCGCTACAATCTGGCGCTCCGGCTGATCTGTCACCGTATCTTCATCATAGAATTGTGGACCATAGGGAAGATACTGCATAATCACACGCACCAGTTCCTGCGTATTTTCCCCCGTCCATGCGGACACCGGAACGATGGCCGCAAAATCAAACTCCTTGCGGTAAGCATCAATAAACAACAGGACTTCCTCCCGTTTGACCGTGTCAATCTTATTGATGACAAGGATGACCGGCGTCTTTATTTTTTTCAACTGTTCTATAATATGACGCTCTCCGGCCCCGATAAATGTAGACGGTTCCACCAGCCAGAGTGCCACATCCACATCATCCAGGGAATGACGGGCAATATTAACCATATATTCTCCCAGCTTGTTTTTCGCTTTATGGATTCCCGGCGTGTCCACAAACACAATCTGCCCTTCCTCCGTCGTCAGCACCGTCTGAATCCGGTTCCTTGTAGTCTGCGGCTTATTGGACGTAATCGCAATCTTCTGCCCGATCAAGTAATTCATCAGCGTTGATTTCCCCACATTGGGGCGCCCAATCAACGTTACGAATCCTGACTTAAAATTTTCTTTCATCTCATTCCCTCCATTTACCGTACCCTAAAACAACGTCTTTACTTCGGCAAACATCTCCTTTTGTTCCTCAATTTTTTCTTCGCTTCCTATCACACATAACTGCTCTGCCCGAAGCATAGCCTCCACAACAGCCGCCAACTTTCGGATATCCTCCTGGGTAGCGTCCAACACTTCCATACGCTCCTTACGAATCACATCCTCTGACACATGATTCATGTACAGGTTCATAGACCTGTCCCCCTTGGCGGACGGGGTCATGGGACGGTCGATATTACTGATCGTACCAATGATATATTTATTCATATCACGCTCATTCACATCAAAATTTTTCAGGTAATCTACTACCCCTTCATAGACCTCCATCGTTTTCTCCAGATTCGGGTCCCGGTAGGAAATCAGGTAGCTCTCGCCAATCCGGTTAAAATTACACATACATCCATAGGCACCGCCTTTTACACGGATATTCTGCCACAGATAATCGTAACTTAAAATCACCTTCAAAATCTGCAATGCGCCGCTGTAGCTTGCACCGTTATCGATAAAGTTGCCCACTCTTGCCACATACTGTACCTTGGAGGATGTCTTGAACCCTTCGTTGCGTTTCTCGCAGTGCAGGACACATCTGGACTTGTCATCTGCCGCCGTCCCTGCAAAGAGCTTGTCCTTTAACAGTCTGATACCGCTTTCAATGGCCTCTAATCCTTCCGCCGTGGAAGTGACACTAACCATCAGATTATCTGCACGGAAAAGCTGACCTGCAAGTTTCTTCAGGTGCTCCACCAATTCCGCCTTATGTTCCTCAAAGTGCTCCTCAATCTCCTTCACAGCTCCATAATATCCGATTCCATCCGTGTCGTCCTTGAATTTGGAAATCGGAGAGGAATAAGACAGGGCCCGCAGTGCCGCCGTTGTATGCCCGGAAGACTGGAAACTCATCTGCAGCCGGGATTTCAGCATGGAAAGAATCTCTTTCAGTCTCTTCTCATCCTCCAGCTTTGACTCTGTCAGGATTTCCTGCATCATGGAGAACAGGACATCCATCTTAGGATACAATGCCTTCCCCTTCATCTCAAAGGTTGCACGGAACTCCTTTTCTTTTACATGACGCACATCCGGATACATTTCCAGAGACGTTCCAATCCCGCCTGTATGCACATTAATCTCATTAAACAATTCCCCATATTCATAATGCGTAGTATCGATAATTCCCAAAACAGACTGCAGCATCCCAACATAGGGCAATTCCTCCTCCGGTACACCGGACAAGTCAAACATCAAAGTCACATACCCAATGCCATTGGTCTCCACATTGTGATGCACCAGCACCGTCCCATCCACCTCTTTTACGTCATTGTAGATAGGTGCAATCTCTCTGGAAATGTCCCCGCGTCCCAGTACCGGAATCTTTTCCTGGTCCTCCTTCGCCTCCTCGCTCTCCTGATACTCTACCAGTGCTTCTGTATCTCTCACTAACTTTTCTCTCTGTTCCTGTGTCAGACCATCTTTATATGCCTGCAGCTTTTGATCTAATTCCTGTTCCAACCTGGCTGTCCTGCCTCGCTCCGGCTTTACCACCACAATGGAGCCATGAGGATTGTTAAGAATCCAAGTCTTGATCAATTCTTCAAAATACCTGGTCCCAATCTGGCTTTTCAGAAATTCAAATACCGGAATTGCCTGCATATGAAGAAACGGCTTAGAGTCATCGTACAGCCAGCTATCAAACAACTGCAGTCCGTACATGAGTCCCTTCGGATAGTTCCCAAAATCCGCCTCGCGGAACCGGAATTCATGATAATTAATTCCAGCCTCCAAAGCTTTCTTGTCAATTCCCTGCTTCACAATATCCTGAAGAGTCTTCTCCACCGTATCAATAAAGTCTTTCTTCTGCTCCAAATCCGCATTCTTTGAGATCACAGAGAAAATCGGCTGGTAAATCCCATTGTCATAAGAACCCATGATATCCTTGCCAATCCCTGCCTCCACCAATGCCTTTTTCAGTGGAGCTCCCGGTGCGGATAACAAGGCATAATCTAACACCTGGAAAGCCAGATACAGTTTTTCATCCAGACTCGTGCCAATGACTTTATTATAGGAAAGATAGGTATTCTCCTCCTCTGTCTCCTCACTGGAAATAGAGTATTCCATCTCCACTTCTTTCATTTGCTCAAATGGCTTCTGATAACGGATTTCCGAATCTACAGTCTCCAAATCAAAGGACGACAGATAGTTTTCGTCCATCCATTTCAACTTCTCCTTCATATCCATATTCCCGTATAAGTAAATATAGCTGTTGGAAGGATGATAATATTTTTTATGGAAATCCAAAAACTGTTCATAAGTCAGTTCCGGGATAACATCCGGGTCCCCGCCGGATTCATAGGCATATGAGGTATCTGGGAAGAGGGAGTTCAAAATCACCCTGTCTAATACACCCTCCGGTGAGGAAAACGCCCCCTTCATCTCATTATATACCACGCCATTATAAGAAAGTTTTCCATCCGCCTCTTCCAGCTTATAACTCCAGCCTTCCTGTCGGAAAATCTCTTCATGGCTGTAAATATTCGGATAAAATACGGCATCCATATATACATGCATCAGATTCTGAAAATCCTTGTCATTGCAGCTCGCCACCGGATAAACTGTCTTATCCGGATAGGTCATGGCATTCAAAAACGTATTCAAAGAGCCCTTTACCAGTTCTACAAAGGGGTCCTTCACCGGAAATTCCTTTGAACCGCACAGCACAGAATGCTCCATGATATGTGGCACACCGGTACTGTCCGACGGCGGGGTCCGAAATCCGATGGCAAATACCTTGTTCTCATCGTCATTTTCCATCAAAAGGACACGCGCTCCGCTCTTTTTATGTTTCAAAAGAAATCCCTTCGATTGTAAATCAGATAAATCCTCCTGCAAAATCTCTTCATAAGCATCTAAATCCGAAAACACGCTCCTCTGACATGTTTCCTTGGACTGTAAGGAATCAAAATCGCCCATATTCAACCTTCTCTCTCAACAAATTTAACTGCCATAGTACCTTGCATTCAACTTTTATCGTCTATTCACAAAGCATCCGTGGCACATCAGTGCTATTTATTATAACATTTTCAAGACGGTATTAAAAGGGGCGGTTTTTATTTTTTCTTGTGCTCGTTTCCATACTAATTCTTAACCATTCTTTTTTTCTTCACATAACGAATAATGAGAAGAATACCTCCCGCAATGAGCAGCAGACGAACAACCGAAGAATACCGATTCAAATATACCAGCACGGTTTCCCATGATGCACCAAGTGCAGCGCCAAGAGAAACGAGGATAATATTCCAAACCGTACTTCCTATCATCGTATATATCAAAAACAAAGGAATCTGCATCTGTGCCATTCCTGCCGGGACTGAAACCAGACTTCGGATGATCGGCACACAGCGGCCAAACAAAACCGCCTTTTTTCCATGCTTCTCAAACCATCCCACGGTCTCCTCCACATCCTCTTTCTCAAAGCCTAATATATGAAACAGCTTCCCTTTTGTCAGTTTTTCCAACTTTTCCGGTGTCAATTCCATTCCCACACGATACAAAACCAACGCCCCAATCGTAGAGCCAATGGTAGAAAATATAATGACACCTGGTGCCGTAAGCCTCGTATAAGTCGTCATAAAGCCGCCAAATGTCAAGATTACTTCCGAGGGAATGGGTGGAAAGATATTTTCCACAGCAATCAGAAAACAGACTCCCAGATATCCATAGGTATTCATTATGTAGATCATAAATTCCCGCACAGTGTTATTTCCTCACTTACATGCTTTCGTATCAATATATGAAGTCTTTCCTGAAATCATGTTATTGTTCCTTACACATCAGCAAAGTTCCTGCTCCGTAAACAGGGCCTGCACCACATTTTCATACACGTTCAATTTTTCTGCCTTTTTTATTTTTTTTGCGTATTTTTCATAATCCGTAAAAGCAGGTGCAAGAAAGCCCCACAATTCTTTCATTTTAAATAAGACCGGCTTAGGTCCACATAGCACTTCCTGATATCCTTCATATAAACAGTCATGGAAGCTGCGCAGAGTTTGTTTGTCCATCCCTTTTCCCTGCCTGATTTCCCCGGACAAGCCTGGATTCATCAAAAATCCCCGTCCAAGCATCAAGGTATCCACCTCTGGAAACTCAGCCACGAATCGGCGATAATCTTTCATAGAAAAAATGTCTCCATTATAGCAGACTGGATTCTTGCTCTCTTTGCAGGCTTCTTTGAACACCTCCCAATCCGGATGGTTCTTATAAAAATCCTGCTGGACTCTTGGGTGAATGATCAGCTCCTTAACCGGATATTGATTATAAATCTCTAACAACTGTCCAAATTCTTCCGGGCTGTCCTTCCCCACCCTGGTCTTGATTGAAATTTCCATATCTGCCTGCCGAAACACTTCGTCCAGAAACCGGTCCAGTTCGTCCGGAAATGCCAGGAAGCCAGAGCCCCGCCCCTTCGTAACCACAGTCTTGGACGGACATCCCAGATTCAGATTAATTTCCTCATAGCCATATTTCTGAAGTTTTTTTGCCGTGCGGATGAAATCCTCCGCCGAATTCGTCAGAATCTGCGGCACTGCATACATTCCTTCATTATTTTCCGGCAAGACATCCTGCCTTTCCCTGGAGCTTAGATGTCCCCGTTGATTTGGTTTGATAAACGGGATAAAATATTTGTCCACAGAACTAAAATATTTAGAAAAAGCATTTCGGAATATATGTCCTGTAATCCCTTCTAAAGGTGCAAAATATAGCTTCATTTTCTTTCCATTCCTTTCTTGATAAATCTTCACACTTCCATCTTGAATCATTTTCACTTTTATGGTATTGTATCTATCAGAAAAAAATAAATTATGGGAGGGAACACCAATGAAAAAAAGAGTTTCACTTATTATCACTATGGCAGCCTGTTTTTCCATGCTGCTTGGAGGATGCGGAAAAAAACTTTCCGTAGAAGATGCGCCTGCTTATGTCCAGTCTGCTCTGGATACATGCTACAAGGGTGAATTTAAAACCTATATGGAATTTACAAACAGTACCGAGGAAGAGGCACAGGCATTGTATCAGGATGGATTAGACGCGAATCTGGAGGCCAGCGGAATCACTAGCGTTGGTGTCAGCCAGGAATTGCAGGATCAGTACCGCCAGCTCTTTACAGACTTGCTCGCCATGAGTAAATATACCGTAGGTGAAGCAAAAGAGGACGGCGATGGATTCACCGTAGAAGTCAGTGTAGAACCCTTTGCCATGTTTGATAATCTGCAGGAAGAGATGATAGAAGCTGTCTACACCGAAGAGGCTGCTGAATTAACTACAGAAGACGAATTGAATGCATTTGTATACCAGAAAATGTATGAACTCATGTCTTCTAAACTAGGCTCCCCCGAATACGGCGACCCACAGACTGTCACAGTACATATTCAGCCGGATGACGACGGAATCCAGACAATCAATGAAGATGACCTTGTTGAAATAGATACTGTAATGTATGCATCCATGCTCTAATAGTCATACATCCTCCTGACGGACTTGTATATAGACGGTTTCACCGCCGTCTATATACAAAAACCGTATGGAAATCATGTTTCACCACTTACTTATTTTCAGTCACTTTTCTACACTTCCAGGAAACGTCCTCTTAATTTTCCCCACATTTCACGTTGTACATATGCATACGCACAATCATAAAAAAACAGCACTATCTGTCCGCCGATAAGAATTCCCGCAAGCATCCACGAAGGCAGCGTCCTGCCAAACAATAATTCCTGAAAAAAAAGTACCGCCGGCAAATAAATCAGGTTAAATATAATATACTTTAATGCCAGAAATACTCCTTTTTTCTTCTTCACATCTGCATTCCAGCTGCCAAGCAGTTCCCATACAATCTCTATAGCCAGAATATATACTGCCATTGCCGCATACGTGATGACATAAAATTTGTTGGGCGCCAATATTGCACCGAGAAGTACGCTTGCAAGATAAAATGCTGCCCCCGTCTTTCCTCCAAATTCCCGGAAAATGATTCCTACGAAAAAAGACGCGGCAGCAAGCAGGAACAAGGTTCCCGTCTCAATAATACTTCCCAGCGCCATGCAAATGACGCTCAAGGCTAAAAGCAGACCGCCTAAAGCCACTTTTTTTGCCTTTACATGCATGTGCAAAGATCTCCTCCCATACATTCACACAATTGGTCTGCGATACACAAATCGCAGCACATATTTCCTGTACCACAAGAGCCGCCTCCCATACCGTAGCCGCCTCCATATGGATAGTTCTGATACTTCTGGCCGCTCCATTCCAACTGATTCAGAAGCTGGCGGTACTGCAGATTATTCGGTTCCATATTGACTGCCTGGCCGGCATGGTCTCTTGCCATAATATTATTGCCAATTCCCGCATTGGCCGCAGCACTCAGATAATACCATTCTGCGGTACGGTTTGGCATCCCGTTCAGCACATTCAATGCTTCCCGGAAATGTCTTGTATTCAGATAATTGTATACGGCCTGCATCTGAGGATTCTGCTGTGCCCTGGAAGACTGATTTCCATAGGACTGATAGCTGCCTCCCTGGGAACCATAGCCATAACTATAGCCGCCCTGCTCCCGCTGTTTCATAATGATGTCATATGCTTCCTGAACTTCCTTGAATTTTTCTTCTGCAAGGTCTGCAAGCGGATTATTGACATTGGCATCCGGATGATACTTCCTAGTCAAATCTCTATATGCTCGTTTTACTTCATCATCTGATGCATTTGGCGAAATACCCAGCACATCATATGGATTTTTATTCATACTAATTTCTCTCCTCTTTGATTTGGAACTGCAGCAGACAGATTATTTTCTACCGTTCGTTCCTTAACTTAAACCTGTAATTCTTAATCTCTCTTCTTTACATCCTATACCTATCACATCATATAATAAAATTCCCAAAATGTCCAGACTTGATATTGCATTGAAAACTCGCATTTCCATGAATTGCAGCATAAATTCCTATATATTTTTCTGTATTTTATGATAATATAGGTATCCTGCCGCGTCTGCCAAAAACCATCCAATCGGTACAGCCGCCCAGATGCCCGACACTCCCACCGCCGGAATCCCTGACAAAACATACGCCAACAACACTCGTGTTCCCAGAGAAATCACCGTCAATACGACCGACATGCCAGGGCGCTTTACAGCACGATAGTAACCATACCAGAGAAATAGAAAACCAATCAGGCAATAAAAACTGCCCTCTATTCGCAGATATGACATACCTACCCGGATTACGTCCGTCTCCTGAGATTTCACAAAAATCAGCATCAGAGGCCGTGCAAAAAGGAACACCAGGAGACTCACCCCTGCTCCAAATACAAAAGCAGTCTTCACAGCGCTGCGGAATCCTTCCTGAATCCTCTCTTTTTTCCCTGCGCCGAAGTTTTGTGCCACAAAGGTAGAAAATGCATTTCCAAAATCCTGCACAGGCATATAGGCAAAGGTATCAATCTTCACTGCTACAGAAAATGCAGCCATCACCACTGCCCCGAAGCTGTTTACCAAACCTTGTATCATCAAAATTCCAAAATTCATCACCGACTGCTGGATACAGGTCAAAAAAGACAGTTCAAAAATTTCACTTAAGATTCCCTTCTGCCATTTCATTTCTTTTTTTCTTATCCGAAGCTCCGGAAAACACAGGATGGTATAAACCATGATTCCGATTCCAGAGACGTATTGTGACAAGACTGTGGCCTCTGCTGCCCCTCGCACCCCGCGATGCAGGCCAATGATAAACCACAGATCCAATCCGATATTTAACAGGGCTGAAATCCCCAAAAACAAAAGAGGAACAACAGAATTACCGATTGAACGCAGCAGAGAGGCGAAGTAATTGTATAAAAATGTGGCCATAATTCCGCAGAAGATGACCCAAAGATATTCCCGCATCAAACTATAAATATCCGCCGGCACCTGCAAAAGCTCCAGAATCACATCAATCCCTGCAAACACAATGATACTGATAACAAAGGCTGTCATGCCAATCATCACGAAAGAGTGGAACATACAGGATTTCATCCGGTTCCACTCCCTCTTTCCAAAATAAATAGAAAATGCCACTCCGCTTCCCATACACAGCCCCAACAGTATGGAAGTTAAAAATGTCATAAGAGAATAGGAGGAGCCAACTGCGGCGAGAGCCTCCTTGCCAAGAAATCGGCCTACAATCAAGGTATCCACTATATTATATAATTGCTGCAGGAGATTTCCCACCATCATAGGAAATGCGAACCGTAATAGGGATACCGTGATGTTTCCGGAAGTCAAATCCTGATTTATTGCTGTCTTCATAGTTTCCCTGTTAAGCCCCGTTCAGGCTTCTCCTTTGACTTTTGTATTCCTTCCCCTTCTTTTAACTGCCTCAATTTCTGTAGCTTGTTATATCGATTCCAGACTCCTGTATATAGAATATTCCGCAGGATATCCGCATCCTGCAGACAAGGCAGTTTTTCGAAAGCCGCACTGCTCTCTGCAATCATCATACACAAAATGTCCCTGCAGCGTTCTTCATAATCAGCTTTATGACTCAGCATATTCAAAGGATTGTAGTTTTCTTCTGCTGCATCCTTTTCCAAATCCTCGTAGGCATCCATAATATAAATAAACTTCCCCAGGAAGAATCCCAACCTGCGTAAATCGCTCTCCCAGACATCCTTCTTATAAATCAGAAGCTCCTCCATCAGTCTTCCAAAACACCCCGCCGCCTCGTCAATATTCTGACTTCCTGCCGCCTCTAACTTTTCCAGAGCTTTCAATTCTTTGTACATCACTTTATGCTGCCTGGGATATCGTCTGGCAGCCTGGCCGGCTTTGCGGCCCAAGGCATGAAGTCCCAGCAGACTTCCCCATTTGCGCTCATCCTGCCAGTCATCTTTCAAATGATAATAGGTTAAAATCACATTCATATCCGCAGCATACTCTGTAATCTCATTCTGGAGCATATCCTGCTTTTTCAGAGGATGTGTTTTGCACCTATGGCTTGAGGCAGACAATTGTTCTTCATATAACGAGTTGAGCAGAATAACAATAAATGTCATGTCATAAGTCAATGTCATCTGTCCAAGACTTCCATACTTTTCTTTTAAAGTCTTACATAAACCGCAATAATATGCACGGTATCTCCGCCAGTCTTTTACTTTTAGTTCCGGTTCACAGATTGTAATATAACCAAACATCCGATTCCTCCCTATCTACCAGACAAAATTCCCTCCAACCGCTGTCAGTCTTCCTTCGCCCATCCATGTGAACATTTCATCGCACGACTCCAACCCTCCAACATGCGCTCCCTCCTGGCCGGTTCAATGGCCGGAGTAAACACCTTGTCTATGGCCCAGTTTTTCTTAACTTCCTCTTTGTCTTTCCAGTATCCTACCGCCAGACCTGCCAGATACGCTGCTCCCATTGCAGTGGTCTCCACACACTGGGGACGATTGACCGGAGCATTGCTGATATCTGCCTGAACCTGCATTAGAAAATCATTGGCACTGGCACCGCCATCCACCTTTAATGCCGCCAAATCCATCCCGGAATCAGCCTTCATGGCTTCCAGTACGTCATTGACCTGATAGACCAGGGATTCCAGTGTTGCCCTCACAATATGATATTTGTTCACGCCTCTCGTCAGGCCGACGATGGTTCCTCTCGCATACTGATCCCAGTAAGGTGCGCCCAGACCGGTAAATGCAGGCACCACATAGCATCCATTGGTATCCTTGACCCTCTGTGCAAAATATTCACTGTCCGCTGCCGAATCAATCAGCCGAAGCTCATCCCGCAGCCACTGGATTGCCGCCCCTGCCACAAAGATAGAGCCTTCCAGTGCATAGGTCACCTTGTCTCCTATCCCCCAGGCAATAGTAGTTACCAATCCATTTTTTGAAAGCACCGGTTTATCCCCTGTGTTCATCAACAGGAAACACCCTGTACCATATGTATTTTTCGCCTCTCCCTGTTCAAAACAGGTCTGTCCAAACAGTGCGGCCTGCTGATCTCCCGCTGCACCTGCAATCGGAATCCGGCCGCCGAAGAAGCTTGGGTCAGTCTCACCATAAATCTCACTGGATGGTTTTGCCTGGGGCAGCATACTCTTCGGTATCCCCAATTCCGCCAATATCTCCCCGTCCCACTGCAAGGTATTAATATTGAACAGCATAGTGCGGGACGCATTCGTATAATCCGTCACATGCACGGCGCCCTTTGTCAGTTTCCAAATCAGCCAGGTCTCTACGGTTCCAAAAAGAAGCGTTCCCTTTTCTGCCCGTTCCCTGGCCCCTTCCACGTGGTCCAGAATCCATTTTACTTTTGTCCCGGAAAAATAGGCGTCTATGACAAGCCCTGTCTTCTCCCGATAGACTTCCGTCAGCCCTTTTTCTTTCAGGCTGTCACAGTATTCAGAAGTTCTCCTGCACTGCCAGACAATGGCAGGATATACCGGCTGCCCTGTATTCTTATCCCACACAATCGTAGTCTCACGCTGATTCGTAATCCCAATCGCAGCCACATCCTCCGCTTTTGCGCCAATCTTCGTCATCGCCTCACGTGCCACTGCAAGCTGTGTGGACCAGATTTCCCCTGGATCATGCTCCACCCAGCCTGGCTTTGGGAAATGCTGCGTGAACTCCTTTTGTGCCACACTGCACATCTCGCCTTTCTCATTGAATAAAATACAGCGGTTACTCGTTGTACCAGAATCCAGTGCCATTACGTATTTTGCCATGCCAGCTTCCTCCTTTAACTCATCTGGTCACATTATATCATTATCTATCACAAATAACAATGCAAAGAAGCTGCCACTGGCAGCTTCTTTCGCATACTATGGTATGTAGAATATCTACCTGCGGGGGCAAGTAGGTATTCCTTATTTCTCTAAAATCTCTTAATCTTCTTTGACGGAGTTTTTTCAAACTCTTCTTCCCGCACCTTCAGGGAATGAACTTTCTTGTATGCCGGAAGTCCCTGGTTAAATGCATCTAAGACTTCCTGCAGCCTTCCTGGCACGTCTTTAATCCGCTTTTTCTTTGCATATTCCAAATCCGGGAAGATTTCCGCCTCAATCACGGCGTCCTTCTCCCGCACAATGATTTCTTTTACCAACGGGTCTTTACTGATTTCATTTTCCAATTCCTCCGGAGAGACATTTTCCCCGTTTTTCAGAATAATCAGATTTTTCTTCCGGCCCGTCAAAAATACAAATCCGTCCTCATCCACATACCCCAGGTCACCGGTGCGAAGCCATCCGTCCACAAGAGTCTCCTTGGTTTCCTCCGGCATTTTATAGTATCCCAGCATCACACTGGAGCCTTTGACCCAAAGCTCTCCATCTACCACCTTCGCCTCACAATTCGGAAGCAGTTTTCCTACGGAACCTGTCTTCGATTGCCAGAGCAGATTCGTGCTGATAACCGGAGAGCATTCTGTCATGCCATACCCTTGCAGAATCTGAATCCCATACTCCTGAAATTCTGCGACCAGTTCCGGCGGAAGAAATGCACCGCCGCTGACAATGGTTTTCAAGTTACCCCCAAGTCCTGCCTTCGCCACCATTTTCTTTGGCAGGATACCGCCGGACTCTTTCAGCTTTTTATAGACTGATTCGATTACCATGGGAACAAGCAGCACAATCTCTGGCTTAAATAATTTTAAATTCTTCGATACATGCATGATGGAATCGTTGATGCAAATTACAACCCCGATATACAATCCTTTTAGAATATCCATAGTGAAGCAGTATGCATGATGGATTGGCAGCAATGTCATACTCACTGTCCCTGCCGGGATTTTCATATCCAGGCAGACCGCATTATCCGTCAGATTCCTGTGGCTTAGCATGACACCTTTACTTTTTCCGGTAGTCCCGGAAGTAAATAAAATCGCAGTCATTTTATCCGGGTCCAATTCACACTGAAAGCTCCCCGCATGCTCATCCAAAAGCGGATGAAGCTCTGTCTGCATGCACACGAACCGTTCCACTCCCGGGCACATTTCCTTTGCCATCGCCGCCACATCTTTTCGCAGAGAGTCATACACCAACATACTGATATCCGCCCTGTTTAACAACTCACAGACCTCCGCTGCCGGAAGAAGCACGTCGATTGGCACAATGACGCTCCCGCTGTTGGCTGTTCCAAAATAACTGATAATCCATTCATATGTAGTGGGCCCTATGACCGCCACGTGTTTTCCCAACATTCCAAAATCTTCAATCACGCGACTAAATGCCTCGCTGTCCGCCTTTACATCACAAAATGTTTTTGTTTCAATCTCTTTTTTTACTTTATAACGAATCGCAGGCTTATCCCCATAGTTTTGCGCCGCATATTGAATGATATCCTGCATAGTGCTGATTTGTTCGCTCATGGTATCCACTCCTTACTGCAGGCTCTGAATGTACTTCACAGCCTGACCAACGGTAATAATCTCTGCTGCTTCCCGTTCTTCCACTTCAATGTCAAAGGTCTCTTCGAGCTCTCCGACCATACTCATAAAATCATAGGAGGTGAATCCTAAATCCTCTACAAATCTGGAATCCTCTGTAATCACATTTCTGTCTACT
>CANOBT010000079.1 GCA_947564305.1 uncultured Lachnospiraceae bacterium
AGATCTCCTCCGACTCCGGCAAAAGCAGGTCGTATGTACCGTATACGATCACCTCATATCCTTCCTGACTCAGCCCCTCTTTAGATATATCTTTTATCCAAAGATATATCTGTTCCTTTAAATTCCTCCATGGTTTCTGATGTTTCAGAATTAATTCCCTCTCTCTTTAAAACACTCCCCACTGTCTGAAAAATGATTTTCCAATCTCCCCAAAAACTGATATGATCTACATAATAGACATCTTTATCAAATTTATCTTCCCAGGTCAATGCGTTTCGTCCATGTACCTGCGCATATCCTGTAAGCCCTGGCCTTACTTCATGACGCCTCGCCTGATGTTCGGTATATAGAGGTAGGTATTGTACCAAAAGAGGTCTCGGTCCCACCATGGACAAAGTTCCGTTTAGGATGTTCCACAATTCCGGCAATTCATCCAAAGATGTGGAACGAAGAAACCTGCCAAACTTTGTGAGTCTAACTCCATCTGGCAGCAATTCCCCATTTTCATCCCTGTCATCTGTCATTGTACGAAACTTATACAAAACAAATATTTCACCCCTGAGTCCCGGTCTCTTTTGTTTAAATATGACTGGTGAACCAAGTTTTATATGTACCAGGACAGCAACTAACAGCATTAACGGAGATAGAACAATCATGGCTAAAGCCGCACAGCAAAAATCCTGCGGACGTTTAATGTATTTCTCATATACATTCTGTTTGTGGACATTTATGCTCATATCAGTCTCCTTATTACTTCTTTGCATATTGAATAAAGCAAAACTGCTTAAAATAGCTATCACAGCAGATATTGCAAATTTCTTTCATTATTATTATTTCTGCCTCACTTTCATTACTGACACTTCACTAATTTCCTTGCTGGAACCCCCACATAAGTCCCACTCTCCGTAATATCTCCTACAACCACTGCACCTGCTCCCACCATAACATCTTTGCAAATCTTTACATTATTTCTAATCACCGCACCCGCTCCTATCCATGTACCATTCTCAACCTCAACATTTCTTGCCAAATGCGCCCCTACCGCAATATGTACATAATCTCCAATCCGGCAATCATGGTCTACAGAAGCCGCTGTATTTACGATAACGCCTTTTCCAATAACGGTCCCCGGCTGAACGGCTGCCCCCATCATAATAACAGTACCGATTCCTATCTTCGGCATTTCATCTGGCAGATTTGCCTTAGGATGAATCAGAGACACTACGGAAATGCCCGCTGTTTCATACGATTCCAGAAGCCTCTTGCGAATATCAGCATTTCCAATAGCGACAATCACATCTGCTTCCCCTTTATGGTTAAATGCTTCTTGGCTTCCTCCTATAACAGAATTATCTGTTTTATGTTTCGGATTATCATCCAAAAATTGTATCCTTTGGTAACAATTCAAATCAGATGCCAAATCTTTTATCACTTTTCCATGCCCGCTACTTCCAACTATCAGAAGCCTGTTATACCCCCTCCTGTATTTACAGGTTTAGCAGGAACTCCCACAGCAACACACCCACAAGGAATGGGGCGTACTACAACAGCGCCAGCCCCCACTATAATATCTTCCTCAACACTAATACCCTGAATAATCTTACTTCCAGTTCCCAGTTCCGTCCTCCGTTTCACAAGGACATTTCCAGAAATATTTACTCCTGGATAAACTGTTACAAAAGATTTCAAAACAACATCATGTCCCACTGTACAGGATAAATTAATAATTACAAAATCTTCTATTGTAATATTTACTGTCAGTATATTCCCTGCACAAATAATATTTCCCTCTCCGATAGACACCTTATCAGAAATCTGCACATCAGGGTCAATCAAGTTGGGAAATCGGTAGCCTCCAATCCCTTTTATCTTCTCCACAATCTTTTCTCTTGTCTTTGCAGAACCAACTGCAACTGCAATCGCCGTATCAAAATCATATTCCTTTAACTTTTCTATTCCGCCCAACACCCTGTAACCATTAATTTCCGTCTGCGCTTCCACGCCATCATCCAGATAACCTTCAATCTCCCAACTCGGTATTTTCTGATTGATTCGTTCAATTAACCACTGAACTTCTCTGCCAAACCCTCCAGCCCCAAATATCAATATTTTGTTCATCAAATGCTCTCCATAATATATTCAATCAAATTTAAAACAATTTATCCCTTCCCCACCAGGCATTCCTTCCGGTAGAAACACAACCCATATGCCAATATGTCCTCATACCCCTCATGCCTCAACTCTTCACGGTACTTCTTCTCTTCTATCTGAAGAAGAGCCTCCCGGCAGCATCTCTCCATGTCCTGGAAAGCCTTCGCCGCCTTAATCTCTATGACAACTGCGCGCCCTCCGCGAATCCGGGGGGTCTTCAAGAAAATGTCTGCCCGCCCAAGCCCTGCTTCTCGGTTAGAAAGCACACGGTACTTGCCGTTCAGCCCCAGCAGCCCTGCCAAAAAGCCATGGTAGTAACTCTCTCCATAGTCAAAATAGCTGATAGTCCTCTCCAGAAACCCAGATATTTCCTGCTCCATCGTATCCGTGTCTCCCTCCTCTATCGCCTTATAAAGAGGTGCAATCTGGAAACCTTTCTTTTTCTTATCAAACCAGCTGCGGATTGTATTTTTATATATATAAGAGACTTCCATATTCGGAATTGCCATTTCCAGCAGGCACTCCTCCCCCTCCATGCGCATGGATACTTTCTTCAGGTAGCCGGTAAAAAACAGGAAATTCCACAGGTTATCTTCGGAATCATAAATACTGTCATAGGTAATATCCTCATGGATGGGCTTCTCTATCGTGCCGCCGTTCAGCAGATGCTCCAGCTGCTCTTTCATCTGACCATCCTCATCATCTGCATGGTCTACAAGCTCTCTTACGATGCTATTAGCACTGGTATTTGCCCAGTAAGGCTTAGGGAAAGCCTGGGGATTAGCGCTTATGGCATCCACATGGTTGAGGATGCTCCATGGGTTATAGACCTCCGTCTTCCCAAAGCAATAGCCGTTATACCATCGCTTAATCTCCTGCAAACTGCTTTCTCTTCTGTAAAAAGACAGCATATCACCGACTTCCTCCTGGGTAAATCCGAAATGTTCACTATAATCTTCATCCAGCACAGAACACATCTTTAAATTGTTAAGCCCTGTGAAAATAGATTCCCTTGACACCCTCAGGCAGCCGGTAACCACTGCAAACTCCAGATAAGGATTTGTCTTCAGCGCGGACTCAAACAGGGAACGGATGAAACTTACCATCTGATTATAATATCCTCTAAAATAGGAACTTTCAAGCGGGACGTCATACTCGTCAATGAGGATGATGCATTCCCTGCCATATGTTTCAAAAATACACTTTGACAGAAACGCAAGGCTGGTAAAATAATCCGTGTCCTCTGCCCTTCTCCCACGGATTGCCTGATACTTCTTAGCATCCTCCGGATTCTTAAGTTTCTTTAACACCCTTTCTTCATGCCTGTCAAACTCTTCTGCTATGGCTTCCTTTAAGCAGGCATAAGCTATCTCATAATTATCCTGCTTAGCAGATTTCAGCGTCAGCATAATTACCGGATACTGCCCCATCATTGCTGTATACGCTTCTCCTGCCTCCATAATAGCCAGCCCCTTGAAAAGTTCTGCATTCTTCTGGTTCTTCTCCGCATCCCCGGTGTCCTCAAAATAATATTTCAGCATACTGAGGTTTAAAGTCTTCCCAAAACGCCTGGGGCGGGTAAACAAGTTTACCTTTCCTTTCTTATCGAGCATATCTTTTATCATCAATGTTTTATCTACATAATAATATCCTTTTTGAAAAATATTCTTAAAATCATCTACGCCAATCGGCAAGGGCATAAACGCCATATTCCACGCCTCCCTCCCAGGGACTACTTTGCTTCTGTATCCCACTATCGTCTGCTTATCCACATTCTACTATACTTCTCCCCCATTTACAATCAGCACTTTCATAAATTTATTCAAAAACGGACTGTCCATACCTGTGCAAAATCTCCAACCGCATATTTATTTTTCGCTTTTCGCGTATTTTCCACCAAAATAACACACATTTTATTAACATTAGTGGCAGAAAACACACAATTCATCTTAATTAAGCGGAGGTATTAATACTATGGAATTCAATGTCCGTCTTGGAAATCTTATTGAAGAAAATAACGTTACGCAAAGGCAGCTGGCTTTTGACCTTCACATCGCCAATTCCACGATAAACGGCTATATCAGCGGTTACCGGGAACCGGATTTTGCCATGCTCATGCGGCTGGCAGCTTACTTTGACGTATCCACCGATTATCTGCTGGGGCTTTCCGATGAAAAGAGACCAGCCCCATCTTCCCTGAGCCATTCTGAATCTGAACTGCTCCATCTTTACCGTTCCCTGAATCCTGAACGCCGGGAACTTCTCATCGGACAAGCAAAATTCTATCACAGCCTCCCCGAATCAGATTAAAAGAAAATTCAATTCGCGAATTATTTGTTCGCTAATCGCGCACTTTTTGTTTGAAACAAGGATGCTGCTATTAAGATTATAGGACAGCTACATATTATCTAAAAAGAATGGAGGTATTATCATATGGATTTTAACATTCGCCTTGAAAACCTTATTGAGGAGAAAAATGTATCACAGAAACAACTGGCTATCGACCTTCACGTTTCCAAGTCCACGATAAACGGCTATATCACAGGCTACCGTGAACCGGATTTCGAGATGCTCGTCAGGCTCGCAACCTACCTGGACTCATCCACTGATTACCTGTTGGGACTTACCAATGAAAAGAAACCTACCACATCTACATTGGATGCGGATGAAGCTGAGTTAATCCGCCTCTACCGCACCCTGATTCCTAAACACAAGAATCTCATAAAGGGGCAGGTGAAATTTCTCCATGGGCATCCTGATGAATAAAGATGGGTGAGCACACATGTGGCGTATATTTGCTTTTATACCATAGGAAACGCCCTCGCATTTCCTATGGTATAGTTTTTCCCTTCGTACACGCAGAAACTTTCTTCAGGTACCCGGCAAAAAATTTGTCTGGTTAGCAAGTCCTAATTTTCAGTTAATGGCGGTTTTTGATATAATTTGCGATTTATTGCATTTTTTTCAAAAGCAATTTGCTTTAAAACATTTTCAGCGTTATCTTTTTGCGCCTCAATTTCAAGCCTTTCTAAAAGTGTCAACTGATCAAACAGGTTACCGTTATATTCTTTTTCATTTATTGGCATACAATCACCATCCTTTACCTGTGCCGTTTATATAGTAATTTCATTATACCAGACGCACAATTCAGATGTAAAGCCTTTATTCAATTGCCATGTAGATATCCTTTCTGCCAAAGCTTCCGCACTACACCACAAATTCTCTGCAAATCCTCATCTGTCATCTTGCTGTCACTTGGCATACAAATGCCATGTGCAAATATCTGTCCGCTGACACTGGTATCCGCACCGCTCTCCTCATCTGATATACACAAATCCTTTACCTGTGAGACAAAGTCGCAACCTGCAAATATAGGCTGCAGATGCATGGGCTTCCACACGGGACGGCTTTCTACATCATCTTCCTCCAGCGCCCGCATGATATCTTGCGGTCTCACCTGACAGTCCGCGGCAAGCTGGATGACTGACAGCCAACAGTTGCAATATGCCCTCTCCGGCATTGGCATAAAGGAGATCCCCGGCAAATCGCCCAAATGTTTCCGGTAGTATTCAAATATATACCGTTTCTTTTCTACACGCTGGTCTAAAACTTTCAGCTGTCCCCTGCCGATTCCGGCCACAATATTGCTCATACGGTAATTATATCCGATTTCCGTATGCTGATACCAGGGTGCAGGTTCCCGCGCCTGTGTTGCCCAGTACAGCACCTTATCGGCCCTTTCCTGTGCATCTTCAGTATTCACCAGCAGCATCCCCCCGCCGGAACTTGTAATAATCTTATTCCCATTAAAGCTGATAATGCCATAGTCCCCAAACGTTCCTGTATATCTGCCTTGATATACGGTTCCCAGGCTCTCTGCCGCATCCTCAATCAACGGAACCTGGTATTTATCACAAATCTCTTTGATTTCTGCTATCTTCGCACTGATGCCATAGAGATGCACGACTATGACAGCCTTGGGCTTTCTGCCCATCTTTGCATATTTACCAAATGCCAGTTCCAGAGCTTCCGGGCTCATATTCCAGGTGTCCGTCTCACTGTCGATAAATACCGGAACTGCCTTTTCATACACAACCGGATTGGCGCTGGCAGAAAAAGTCAGGGACTGGCAGAACACAATATCTCCCTGTCCCACGCCTACAGCCTTCAGCGCCATATGTATGGCTGCAGTGCCGGCAGAGAGCGCCACTGCCCTGCTGCCGCCAAGCTTACGCACCATCTCATTTTCAAACTCTGTCACATTCTTGCCAAGAGGCGCAATCCAGTTGGTATCAAACGCTTCCTTAATATATTCTTTCTCATATCCCTCCTCGCTCATATGGGGCGAGGCAAGAAAAATATGCTGTTTCATTCCCTTCCTCCCATCTTCGGATGATACGTCGGCACAATATCCTGCACCCACTTACGGATATCTGTCGGTTCCTGCACAACATAATCCGCCAGATTCTCTAACTGCATAAGGAATCCGTTCTCATCCATCTTAATTGGCATACCAATGTGTATCAATTTATTCTTTGTGTCTTTCAATCCTTCCTCCTCCATGAGCATCTCCTCATAGAGCTTTTCCCCTGGTCTGAGACCAGTAAATACAATGGGAATGTCCTCATCCGGCTTATGTCCGGACAGGAGGATGAGATTTCTTGCCAAATCGACAATCTTGACCGGCTCACCCATATCTAAGACAAAAATTTCGCCGCCCCTTGCATATACTCCCGCCTGCAGCACCAAAGACACTGCCTCCGGTATGGTCATAAAATAACGGATGATGTCAGGATGGGTGACTGTCACCGGTCCTCCCTGTGCAATCTGTTTTTTAAACAGCGGAATCACGCTTCCGTTGCTGCCCAGAACATTTCCAAACCTTACGGAGACAAATTCCGTCTCTGAGCGGTTGTTATACGTCTGCACAATCATCTCGCAAATCCGCTTGGTAGCCCCCATAATATTCGTGGGATTCACCGCCTTATCCGTAGAAATCATCACAAACCGCTTGGTCTTCCAGCGGTCTGCTGCCTGCACCACCTTCCATGTGCCGAGGACATTATTCTTCACCGCTTCATTGGGACTGTCCTCCATCAGGGGCACATGTTTATGTGCCGCCGCATGATATACAATATCCGGGCGGTATTTCTCAAAAATCATGTCCATTCGCTTGGTATTGCGCACGGAAGCAATCAATACAACTAAATCCAGATAAGGAAATTTATTCTTCAATTCATTCTGTATATCATAAGTGGTATTTTCATAGATATCCACAATCACAAGCCGCTTCGGGTTATGTTCTGCCACCTGACGGCAGATTTCACTGCCGATAGAACCGCCTCCGCCAGTCACCAAAATAGTCTTTCCTGCAACATAATCAAGGATGGCAGATAAATCAACCTCCACCGGTTCCCGTCCCAGCAAATCATTGACCTCTACCTCTTTCAAGGTGCTGATACCCACCTCGCCGTTCACAAGCTGATATATCCCCGGAAGTCGTTTGAGCTCGCAGCCCGTCTCCTTGCAGATGTCAAGAATCTTCTTAATTTCTTTCGCCGGAGCAGAAGGAAGGGCAAGCATGATTTCATCGACATGGTACTTTTTTACCAGCCGGGGAATGTCGTCACGCGTCCCCATAATCTTCACGCCGTGCAGGTAACTCCCCTGCTTTGCCTTGGCATCATCGACAATACAGACAACGCGCTTGTTCACATGACCGCTGTTGGCAATCTCACGCACCAGCATATTTCCGGCGCCTCCCGCGCCCATCACCAACACATTGGTTCTGGACTCATTGTCCTTCTGCCTCTTGATAACCGTGCGCAAAGCCCTATAGGAATAACGGCTACAGGTCACCATTACAAACAGGCACATGGCGTAAAATACATAATAGCTTCTGGGCATCCGCATATCCATCAGCACGATTACACCCATTTGGATTCCTGCTGACAGGATGCTGGCAATCACGATATTCATCAGCTCTGTGGCTCCCGCATAGCTCCAAAGACTGCCATAGAGTCTTAGCACATAAAAAATTACCAGCGTGATGACTATGACAATGGAAATATACTGCAGACTCCTGTCAATATACTCCCGCGGAATCTCATTGTATTTTCCCTCGAAACGGAGTAAGAGCGCCAGAAGGCTGGATATCACTACCGCAAACACATCATAGACTGCCAACCCGGCTTTTTTCAGCAGAAGCTGATTCCTCTCTATCCACATCTTCATGCAAATCCCTCTTTTCTTAAGTTTTTTCTGCCTCTGTCCTTCCCAGAAATCCTACTGACAGGTAATAGCACAGCCATAGAGGATGTCCCCAGGAAATTTCCACATTCGCACAGAAAGAAAAACACAGGTACGCAATCCCTAAATACAATGGAAATAAACTACGTCTGCCTTTCTTTCTCGCTGCACACCTTATCCCCAGGGCAATCACCATCACCTGATATGACACATACGGAATCAAAATAAAAATCCCATGATGGTATGCCATATCCAGATAGCTGTTATAAGGCTGGATGACACGGCGAAACACCACGATTTCTCCGCCATGTCCAAATAAATTAAGCCTCCTGCCATAATTTTGCCAGATAATAGGAAGTTTCTCAAATTCCTTGGTCTTTACTCCATTCAGACCGGTTGGATATTGCATAAGGTAAAGCTCTCGTTCCTCTCCCATAAGTCCTGTTACAAACAATTCATTCCTGTAGTTCAGATCCATGCCCAAAATCCCCGGAAAGTACTTAATACTGATAAAAACCGCCCCCGTACACGCATAAGCAAAAATTACCGCTATTATAATACTCAGGAATAATCTCCGGCATTTCCTAGCCATATTATACAGCTTCTTTACTAAATTGGGAATATATAATATACCCAATATAATAAAAATGGCAATTCCCACTATATGGCCGCTCCTCAGCACGAGAAACAGCGACAGCGCTCCGCCAGTTATCGTCTTTATACAGAAAAGAAAATTCCCAGATTTAGCCAAATACCAATCCAGCCTGGTCAAAAAGACAACTGCCATCAGTACGCCATACATCGCAAGTTCTTCCGGGCTCTTAAATATTCCATTATAATCAACCGCCGGCTGCTTCATACGAAAAATCATGCAATAGAGAATCCCCAGGAAAAACGTGGCTTCCAGAGCTTCCATCATATCCAGGAGCATCCTGCCCGGCCTTTCCATATTCTGCCAAAAATAGACAAATACGCTCCCGGCAAGAAGCATGGCATACCCTGTTACGGATTCTAACTGCCTGACTACAAACAAATCACAGAGTATCATGCCCAGCCATATTCCCAGCCAGCTTTTCATAAGAGGCCCGCGCCAGGACCTATTCTGCAGCGGTCTCTCCCAGGATACAAAAGAGATAAACAACAGCAGCAGTGCACAGACCAGCACATGGTAACGGTACATTTGTGCGCTCTTTAACCATCCCGCTGCATTGCCAAATATCATCCATACAAACAGCACGCTGAATAAAAATCTGCGCAAGGATTCCCTCTGCTGCTGATATAATTTGCCACCCAGTCTTCCTCCTAGAGCATCGCCCGCCACATTTACGCCCGACTGTATACCCTCCAACAGAACCCATGCAACATTTCCTTTTCTGCCTTTGCGGAGTCTGCGCACCAAAACATCAAAAAGCACGAGCATTGCCATCACCCCTGCAAACGCAACGGCAAAAAGGCTGAGGAAATGCATAGGCGTAAACCAGGAGGGCGTTGTCCGAATCTGCATCTTGGTAATGGAAATAAATTCGCCTTGCACATCAGAAAGCAATATGCCAATCCTTTTTATCGGAAGCGAACTGTCCATCTGAATCATATTCTTTCCCAGGCTCAGGGAAATCGGCTGCTCCAATATTTTCTTCCCTTCGCCATCGTAATACTTCAGCAGACCATCTATCGGCTCTTTGCTCAGCTGCCCCACTGTGACATAGAGAAAATCCCAGGTCTGCACTCCACCGTCCAGAAAAAACCTTTTCTGAGCCTTTTCCTTTATCAGGCGGTGTCCCCCATTTTCCCTCTCATATATCCAGTTCTTAGAATTTTGCTGCAACTCCCACGGCTCAAAATCATACACCCTGCCAGCCGACATAAATTCCTGGAAATTTATGCTTCCTCCCAACCGAATCATCACAAGCATCACACTGATTAGCATTCCGGCAAGAAGCAGCAGAAACATATGAAGTTTGCCAATCTTTTTCATCTCTCCACCTTCTTACGTGTCTGCATCCCCGGGCTGTGAAAACAGCCCTCCCAGCGCAAAATAATAGGTCAGCCAGCTATAACTCAAGTAAGGCGTATTCTCCGCCAATCCCTGTACAATATAATTCACCGCTGCCAAAAGGAAAAACAGCCCGAATTTCTTCTTGACAAAAACTGCCTTGATGCCATACTTCAGACTGTAATAAAGCATGAGCAGAAACGGCACGGCAATAAAAATCCCATAGTCATTCATCATCTGCAAGAGTGCATTATGGGCATGCATGGTTTTTCCGTCCAAAGATTCAATATTGCCGTAGTGACCAAACAAATTCCAGTTGCGGATATAATTCTTCCATATCTCATCCCTGCCGGCAAACAAATCATACCATTCCCCACTGGTAATCTTCTCACGCAGCCGCTCTGACAGTCCGCTGGCATAAGCATTCTGCCCGGCAGCCTCTGCAACCAGAGACAATGTACTTTCCCCAGTCAATGGCTGATGCTCCTGTTCCTTAAATTCCACCTCCCATATTTTGGGCACATTGCTCAAACACCATTTGCCCGAGACTCCCACTATCACGATGCAGACCAGGCTCATTGCCAAACCCTTTCTTAGATTCCGCTGATAGGACTTTCTCTTCTCCACCGGAAACTGTCCCCAGAGAAACACTGTCCACTCCATAACATATGCCACCAGGGCGGTGACGCTCTCTGTCATCTTCAGAAATCCCCATATGGTCACAAGACCAAGCACATTTTCTGCCAAAACACGGTTTTTGAGTTTCTCCCTGCCCAGATGCTCACTCAGACTCGCCAAAAAAGCAATATTTACCGTCACAAGATAACTGGCAAACAAATTAGAATTCCCATATATCCCAGTATAACGATATCCAGGTTCATAAGGTCGGAAAAAAAGGCAGTAAACACTTCCTGCCCAATAAAGATAACGCAATGCCGCCAGAAAATCCCGCGTAAGCCGCTCTGGCCTCCTCATGCAGTTCCACGCCATATAGAGAGGCGCCATTGCCCCCATCATCAGAATACCAGCACTCTGAATTGTCCTTCCCAGCACAAAATCGGAAACCAGAACCATCAGCCATAATGTCATCCAAGAATAAACCAAAGGGTTTCTCCAGTCCACCCTCTGTCTGCCCCGCTCCCAGCACAGAATCGATATCAAAAGCAGGCAGACTGCCAACAGCAGGATTTCTCTCCTCACGATTATAAGGGTACTATTGAATGCTATCAATGTTATATATGGAGTCAGCAAAATTATTAAGAAAAGCAGTTTCCGCAGCCCTGATTTTGCTGGCTGGGAGATTCCCCGAAACAATTCCCCAAAGTCTCCCAACATACTGGCATACATTTTTTGCATGATCACAGCCCATATGCCTTTTCTTGGCTCGGGCTGTTTTACTCTTTTATAATACCGCAAAAATCTATAAATAATAAAAACCGCCAAAACGTACGATATCAATACCCTTATAAACGTCCACATTGCCTGAGACCATTCAAAATTCTGCTCTTTTTCCCGAAACTGAATTCTTTTTATAGAAAAAGAAGACGGAGCGCTAACAACAATTTTGATGCCATAAATCTCTCCCTCCTGCAATTGCAGGCTATTGCGCCCATTATGCACATCCATGCTCTTTGTGAAGAGCAACTCATCATGCTGGTCATAGAACTCAATCCGCCATTGGCTGTTTCCATTCAAATCTCCTATCGTCAAATAGAGGAAGTTCCAGTTTTTCTGGCTGCTGTTCACATGGAAATAACAGCTGGCATCTTCTCCTTCCGTGCGAATGATTTTCTCTTCATCATCATAAACCCACTGAAAACCTGGCTGACTATAATACAACTGTGATATACCATAGATATTCCCCACATCATAAAAGCACTGCCAATTAACACTTTCTGTAAGATACATGGCTGTCAGCATCCACGATAAAAGAATGCCAGTAATCAGTAAAATGGCAAATTTTAAACTTCTATTACCAGGTTGTTTCATCCTTTACGCCCCATGCCATGATAAACCGTCAAAAAATCCTGTGACATAATATTAACAAAACTGGCATATTCTATTTTATTGTAAAAATAGGAGGGATCTTTTTCGGCAATCCCTAATTCCTTAAACCAATGTTTCTTTAATACATCAAATAATACTTCTTTTTTAGCCCCCTCCAATGTATCCAAATGCCATAAACTGAAATGGAGCGCATAATTAATATAATCCTGTTCCAGCTCCTGGTATAATCCAAAAGCAGTTAAATTGTCCCGCAACGCTTTCAATGCTATATAAAAACATTGCCAGGACTTTTCCCTAGTGTTAGAGAGAGACTGTGAATTGTTACGACGCTGATGTGCCAAGGTCAAATCAACTACCTCAATCCTTTTTGCTAAAACAATCGCTAAAAAAACAAAAAGAAGATCATTAGAAGTTCTTTGCTCTTGAAACTTCAAACCATATTTCAACACAAATTCATGTTTAAACAACTTATCCCATGCCCATCCCACAAAAACTTTAAATACGTTATCTGTAAACGTACGATGCGTCATAGGACGGTATGGGGGCAATGCTTGTTTCCTTAATGTCCACTCTACAGAAACAAATTTTCCAGACTCTTCATAATACTGATCAGAACCAAATACTAAAACTTCAGCATCATTTTCCTTCGCTTTCTGATAAGATTTCTCCAACATATCTGATTCAAAAAAATCATCTGAATCTAAAAATGACAGGTACTCTCCCTGCGCGACCGATAATCCATAATTCCTCGCAGCACCCGCTCCTGCATTCTGTTGACAAAGGACCTTCACTCTTTTGTCAGTATTCTCATATTCTCTTAAGATATCCAATGAATCATCTGCTGAACCATCATCCACACAGATAATTTCTATATTATGCAAGGTCTGTCCCACAATACTATCCATACACTGCTTTAAATATTTTTCAGAATTATATACTGGTAAGATTACCGATACATATGGTTTCATATTCCCTCTCTCCTTTACCGACCGCTACCGTCCAGAAAAAACATTCCTTATTTTCCGCGGAAGAAATGTCAGGATTCTGCCAAGACGATAAGACACAGAACTCTTCATACAACTCAGTTCCTCAGAAAGCTGCTGGTTTCTTTTCTGTAATCTTTCAACATGTGCCTGCAACCTGCGCTCTCTGATAGGAGGCATAACCCTGGTTTGATAATACGCCTGGGGATTAGAAATAATCATCTGAATCTTAGCCCATGAAATATCTGAAAAAAGTGTCTTATCAACCTCCCCTTTGTCGACTCCCCTTCTGAATTCCGCGCTAAAACGTTTTATATATTCCTCTTTGTATTCTTCCCCTATACGATCAACCGTTCCCATATAATTAAAATACTTTTTATACCAATACATGCCTTTAAAACGCTCCCACAATTCAGGATATTTCATGAGGATATCGCGGATATGGTCATACTCCACATTCATACAATAAACCTTATCCCTGTTATGAACAGAAGAATTGGGATTATCACGACGATTCATGTAATAAGGCCTGTCCAAAATCATAGCGCGTTCTGCAAATATGAATGTCTGAAACCAAAATCCATTGTCCTGAAAAGAAGCTCCCGGTGTTTCATTATGACGGATTTGATATTTCTCCAGAAAACTTTTCTTATAAATACCACTCCAAGTATTCATTATAAAACGCATTGCTCCCGGCGTCATACTAGGATTAAACAGTTTATTATAATCCCCTGAATCATCGGACAAATGGTTATACGAAAGTTCCATATTACCTGTTTCATCTCTTTTAAACCGATAAAAATCGGCCTTAACCAAATCCAGTTTATGTTCTGTAGCCACATGAAATAATTCCTCATACATTGTAACTGGCACAAAATCATCTGGCTCCACAATACCTATATATTCGCCATGAGCCCTCTCCAGCCCAATATTCATAGCCATACCATAGCCGCCATTTTCTTTATCGACTAAAATAATCCTTTTGTCCCGACTGGCATACTTCTTCAAAATCTGAAGCGAACCATCTGAAGAGCCATCATTTATACAGATAATCTCTATATCTTCTAATGTTTGATGGACAACACTTTCCATACACTCCTCTAAATACATCTCAACATTATAAGTTGGGATAATAATTGTCACCTTTGCCATATTCAGCCTCCAAAAAATTCTTTTCTCTCCCACTTTACCAATTATGGACAGAAATGTCAATTACATGCTATTTTCTTTTTATAATTCGCCTAAGTTTCTGGCTAATTCTCACTAGAAATCTACTATTCAGTTCTTTTAACTCTGCCATTAGCCCATTATTTTTCTGCCTTAACTCCTCCGACTGCCTTCTCAAGTCTTTCATCTGCTGCTTTAAATCTTTAATTTGCCCATACAAGCCCTTGGCTTGCATTTCCATGTCTTCAACTTGTGTCCTTAGCCTTCTGATTTCACATCCCCGCTCCGCTTTTTCGTCATAAGTAATCTGTAACTTTCGGTTAAGTTCCGCTTTTTCATCTCGCACTTTTCGATATTGTGCCATAGACTGCAAAAATTTTTTATCCAAAAACAACAACAAGGAAAATTGCTCTTCCAATGAAATATTTCCGGATTCCAAGGCAACCCTCCTCCAGACTTTCTGAAACTGCCCCTCCCCTGCATTGCTTATATGACGGATTATAGCCCGTGCGTGTTCCATCATTGTCGCATACACTTCTTCATTCTCTCTATAATCTGCAGCACGTCTGACAATCTCACACAAAGTTACACCCAACGAATACTGTCTTTCCTGCTGCTGCGCTGCTGTCATTGTTGAGGAATTCCGTACCCTGCGCAAGTACAGCCTATCCTTAATACAACCAACTCGCTCCACTGCTAATAGGCAGCGGAAAAGATAAAGATTGTCTTCCAACAACGGCAAATCTGGAAATAAGATTCCCTCCCTCATCAAAAATTCCCTGCGAATCAGCTGTAGGCAAGGTTGTACAATCATGTCTCCATTTTTCCGAAACTTCACATAAATCTCCTCTCCTCGGCAGACCTCTGGATACGTTTCTTTCCTATGGTATAAAGATTTATATTCAGGAAATTTCTCTTCCAACTCCTCGGACTCATAAAAAGAATCTCCCTCAAAAAAAAGAAGATCCAAGTCGTCTTTTTCACATTGTTCAAAGATGATTTGCAGACCATTTTCAGCCAGTAAATCATCACTGTCCATATAATAAATATATTTTCCTTCCGCCATTCTAATTCCTTGATTCCGTTCATATCCTTGACGGTGATTCGTCTCCGAAACTACTTTCATATTTGAATGTTTCTCTGCAAATTTTTCCAAAACAGATAATGTACAATCCGTGGAGCCATCATCAATGCAAATTAATTCAAAGTCCTGAAACGTCTGCCGAAACAAAGACTCTAAAGTTTCTTCTATATAATCCTCTACATTAAAACATGGCATAACCACTGAAATCGCGCAATTTCTCATCTTTTTTCTCCTCTGCCTAACTCTATATTTATAATTTCCTAAAATCTACACAATAAAAATCAACAGCACAAATCTTGTTTTGCCGTCTTTTTAAAGCCACAAATCTTATCTATTATTTTTTTATACCCTACTATTTCTTTTAACTTCTCAATTATAATTGACAAAACCAAGGAGGTAACAGTCAAAATCAAAAGTACTGCAAGCCAATTATGGGGTTTGTATATATATTGCGGAAAATAAAATAGAAATATCAAAGTATGAATTAAAAACATATTCATAGAATGCGATCCTATAAATCCCATTACCTTTTCACTAAACGGACATATTGAAACTAATTCCATACAAAACCCACTACATAAAACAGGAATAAAAGCGTCAATGAAAAAACGCATGTCCATCTTAATCCTTACATATAATAAACAGCCAGCTATAAGGACATATACAAACATCTTCAATAAACTATTCAGCCAATTTTGTTTTATAATTTTCTTGCTATACATTTTTTCAAGCATATAAGTCTCTGCACAAAATACTCCCATGCACATACATAACGTATATTCTGTAACACCATCATACTTCTTGCCGAAAAGCAAAAATGCACAGCAAATTATAATGGATATGCCAAAACTATGGTATAATTTAACCAAAATGGGAATTAAAAAAACCAACAGGATTGCCGTTGACATATACCACCAAGTTGGGTTGAGCGTTGGTGAAGATAAGCGGTGCGCACACCCTAACATATCAATAACTGCATACAATAATCCTTTCTTCGAACCCGAAATGCCATATATCTGCCATAAATTATTCCCATCCTGGCGTAAAAAGTATGTCAATACTGTAATTACATATACAAACAGGAAATTCATCTCAAGTTTTATGTATCTCTTTATGCAAAATTTCCCTATCCTACTACCATCGGCAATTCTATTATCCGAAAATTGTGCATGATATGCTTTGGTAATTCCATAAGCTGTTAAAAAAACAAATATTCCTACACAAACCTTACATGCACTGCTAAACTGCATAATATGATCCCAATCAAATATTTTAGACTCAGTTCCATATTTACTACACAATTCAGGTGCACAGGAAAACAAATGATGTATCAACATTAAAATAATCGCTATGCATTTTACCATATTCGTCTTCTTCACATCAAATTGCATCACTCTCATTTATTTTTCTCCCAGATTTCTTTTAGAACGTCTATTCCTTTATAAATAAATATCGTATGATCATGATATTCATCTTTTCTATCTGCCTTTTCAGCATACTCTATCGGGACAATTTCCATTTTTGAATTTGGGACGAGAAGAAAACATTCTCCATTTTCGTCTTCCATATCATACCATCTCTTGGAATTTAACCAATAAAATGGACGCGACCAATCATTTTCAACCAAGGCCGCCATGCGAATCCTGCCGTCAGAAGCCACCATATAGTTATAGCTTGCCCAATAATACGAGAAACCGCATGTATAGCCCTTCTGCTCCATATAATCTAACAAATCCCAATCCAATTTATATGGCCTATACCCATCATTGATTCCCAGAAGATCTGGATTAGCCTCATAATCATATGTTATGTAATATGCGTAGCAGCCTAAATTCATAACAAGAAAAAATATAATAAAACCCACTTTATACTCTTTTGCAAATGTAAAATGAAATCCGTCTATATTATCTATCAAAATTCCCAGATTAATAATAGAATAAAAGTAAATCCATATCAAATACCTGGAAGCCTTCATTCCTGTAAAAAGAAAAATCCAAATAACAGCAAACGTCGAAATCATAGAGAAAATGAAAAATATTTTCTGATTATCTGTTCTAAGTTTTGAAAAATTCCTCTTAATACAAACCGGAACAACAAGAAGCATAAGCAGCAAATAGACAAAGGCAATTGCCTTATTGACACCTCCAAGAGTTAATAAATCTTGTACTTGATCGGAGGCTCCATATAATCTCAAGAATCCATTCCATAAATTCAAAAGAGATTCTCCCATATCTGCAAAAAGAATAAATCGAAATCCCCCCATTGCCGACCTCGTCATATTCAATGTTCCAATCATAGAATTATAACGAATATAGCCGATTATAGTGCCCACGGCAATTATGCCTGCGGTCAGGCAATATCTCCATAATACTATTTTCTTATAATGTGACTGATAAATTGCATACAATGCTAATGTCACTAACATAGGCGCAACAAAAACAAGCAACATAATAAAACTTGTTTCTATTTTTATGCTTAAAAGAAAAATCAAACATACTGAAGCTGCCAGACATTTGGCTTTCCCATTCTTCATTATATACAGAGTAAGCAATATTAACATTATCAGACAAATAATCTCCGTCATGTAAGTTGCCTGAAAATACCAATGTTCTGTTATCACTTCGGAAATTGGCAGCAACATCAGAAGCGACGAAATCCAAAAATACTTTCCAAGCACTTCGCTTTTCTTGAAACACCACATTAGAAAAAGCATAATTGCCGTCTGCAAGACAACCGCGGCCGCCCTGGCAGAAATCCAATGTCTACAAATTTTCAAAAAGGGCAGCACCAATGTATTCAGTCCAAAATTCCATATACTCGTCCCATAGCACCAATCATCAGGATAGATTTTTTTCTGATTCCACTGCTCAAACGCCAATGTAATTACTGTGCTGTCATCAGAATGGAAAAAATACCATGCTCCTTTAAATATAATAGCTACCTCACACATAAAAGCAAGAAATAAAATGAAACACCAATAATATCTATATATAAAATATTTTATTTTTTTACTATAAACAATCATATTTTATTCTTTTTACCTCGATAACATCAACCTAAATACAAATTTCTCTAAAGTTTTGGCATTTGATTTTACTATCCTTTGTTTGTATACTATCATAAAACAAGTGCAAGAATCAAATATTTTATGCCTAGGACGGCAATATGCCGAACTCAAAGGTTAAAAACAACAATCCCCAGAAGTATCATAGCAAGCCCAGCCAACTTTCTCCTGCCCACTTTTTCTTTCAGGAAAACCACCCCAAGAACCGTTACAAAAATATAACCGCTGGCCTCCAATACAGGTCCTAGGGATAGAGGTACTTTTCTGTATGCAAAAATAGTAATAAAACTGGAAAGGAAAAACAGAAAATATGCGAATATAACCTTCAAATTCAAATATTCTTTCCAGGAATTCTCATGGCTCTCATTAGCGCTTGCCTTTAAAATTGTTTGGGATATAGAGGAGATTAACACAGAAAACAAAAAAATAATGATATAATCCATCCTAACTCCTTTCCTCTGATACTACAAAACAGACACCCAAGATTATAATAGCTGCGCCAATTACATGGTTGAAGCAAATTTGTTCTTTAAAAAATACCATTCCCCAAATCATTCCCCAAATCACTGTAACTGCCTTATTGGCATAAGCAGTAATCAATGACATCTTTTTCAAAATTTGCTGCCATAAAATAGCATATACTCCTAATACCAATAATACAATAGCATAAAGCGCAATAAAAGGCATGGATAGTACCGGGTATCCAGATGCAAGTTTAGAACACACTGTTCCCATAGAATAAAAAACCATCAACAAATGTAAATAAATAATATACCTGATACTTTCATTTTTTAAATGCTTCAATTTAGACATCTTATCACCTTATCAGTTATTTTTATCAGCTTCCCTGAACAAAACCTCTATTAACCGTTCACGCATCCGTTCCTGAGATTCCAACCGTTTAATCTCATTTACCAATTCTTCCCTTGCATACTCTATGGTATAAAACTGCACGCTTTTGCTCCCTGTATCAAATATTATATAGGAACATCCCCGCCCATCCCGCTGCTGTCCGACAGAACCAGGATTGATAATTGTACATGCGCCTACTGCCCGCACTAACTTATGATGTGTGTGGCCTGTGAAAACAAAATCATATTTCTCGAATTCTCTGATTCCATCAATGAGGGTATCTGGATAAATCCTCATATTAAGAAAATCCCGCGGACCGCCATGGAAAAACCCTAGCTTACAGCCATCAACGTTTACTTCATAAGACGATTCTAGGGATTTCAGAAATTCTATATTTTCTTGTTTTATTTTTGATGCAATCCCACAATAAGAGTCTCCATATTTCTTTATCAGTTCTTTTTCATCCCTTAACCCCTCTGACACATCCAGAAACATTTTGTCATGATTGCCAAGAAGACACTTTATTTCATGGGTCCTAAGATAATCGATAACCTCGTCTGCATGATAATAATACCCAATAGCATCTCCTCCAAAAACCCATTTATCAATCTTTTGTTCTTTTGCCTGCCTGACAAAAGATTCAAATGCAAGTATATTTCCATGTATATCTGAAAAAAAGCATATCCTCATAACTTCCGCTCCAACTTACAATTTAAAATCTAAACTGCTTTTCCCTTCCAGTTTATAACTACGCGGCGGCACATACACTGACCATGCTTCGGTGGAATGTGCAATGTAAGCTCCTGCTCCCACCAAAGTGCCTTCCTGGATTTCTATGCCGTTTTTTATTGTGCAGTTATTGCCAAACACACAATAATCATCAATCTTAATATTTCCTGCGACTGCACAGGAAATTGTGAAAAAATTATAATTCCCGACTGTCGTATGATGTGCAATATGTGCCATAGGATAAAATACATTTCCGTTTCCTATGGTGCAGCCTTGACCAATTACCGAGCCCTCCATAAAGATGTTCCCTTGCCCTATATCTTCAGTTTGGATAAGCGCTGTCGGATGTGCATATCCCAGAATCTTATAGCCACGCTGTGCTGCCTCCATCATCCGTTGTTCCCTCAAACGATTCATGTCTGTATAACCAATGCAAAATATAATTCCATGCTCTTTCGGCTCAAACCGCTGTTCCAACTCCTCAAATGCTGTTACCGGAAGACCGAACTTTTCCTCTGCTCCATTCATATATTGTTTATCTGCACAAAACCCACAGACATGATATCCATCGTCATTTTCCAGCAGATGAAATATCATATCTGCAAATTGCTCCAGTCCGAAAATAATAACATTTTTCATCCTATTCTTTTCCTTTTCTATATATTTCTCGAATCACATATTGGGGAGAATTATTAATGCTTATATATATCCTTCCCAGATATTCACCAATCAACCCAAGCATAAGCATAAGCATCCCGCCAATAAACAAAATAGCTGCCATTAATGAACTATAACCAATCATAACTTCAGGATAAATTATTTTGCGCACTACTACAATGAGTGCATACAAGAAACCCATAGCTGCAAACAGGAATCCGCAGAATGTTGAAAAACGCAGTGGTTTAACGGAAAAGGCAGTGAATCCATCCATCCACAATGCAACTGACTTCCGAAATGTATATCCGCTTTCCCCACTCTCCCGCTCTCGTTCCTCCATGGTTACATTCACAATCCTGCTGGTACTTCGCAAATATAAGCCGATAATATAAGGATAAGGATTTTTATAACGCAGCATTTCATCGCAAATGTATTTTTTAAAGGCAAAAAAATTTGACACCTGTAAATCCTTAGGTTTTGAAAGCAATTTCTGAAGCATGAAATCATTGACTGCACTTCCAAAATTCTTTAAACCGCTTTGCTTTTTCTGGCTGTATTTAGCAATGGAGATATCATAGTCCTCCTCCAGGATAGGCGACAACAGCTGCCATAGACAATCCATTGGACACTGCGAATCATCATCCACACAGACAATGATATCGCCTGTGCACATGGAATATCCTGCCATAAGGGCAGCATGTTTTCCCACGTTTTTGGCCAAATCAATAGCTACAATCAATGGATTGTCCTGTGCTGCCTTTTTCATCACCTGCCAGACATTATCCGGTGAGCGGTCGTTTACCATAATTATTTCATATTTAAACTCCTGTCTTTCTTTCATCATCCCTGTAATCTCATCTATCACATTCATGACTATCTCTTCACTTCGGTAACAGGGAATTACAAAACTGAGTTTCAATCCGTCTGCATTCATACTATCTTTTGTCTCCTCATTTCATTGACGATATCCGTAATAGACTGCTGTATGGTGTATTGTTGATGGAACCCAAGTTTATCAGCTGCTTTGGAAATATCTACATCCCATACCTGTCCCTCCGCTTCATCTTCCTTATCTAAAAAACTAATCTCTGACATACTGCCTGTCAGTTTTATACATAATTCCGCCAGTTCCAAATTGGATACTGTTCCCGGCGCTGCAATATTGTATACTCCTGCAATCCCTTTCTTATCCAAACACCCAGAAAGCAGATTCGCCAAATCTCTGACATCCAGATAATTCTGGCGTCTGCCGCCTTTTCCAATAATATTAATTTTCTCTCCATTTAAAGCATTCTTAATAAAAATCGGAAGAATTGTTTTTACCGGCATCCCCGGTCCAATTGGAGATGGAATCCTCAGGTGAACGACCTCGATACCATCATACAAAAGCTGGTCCAACATCATCTCTCCTGCCAGTTTCGTCACATGATACATGGTCTTCGGCCAAAGCGGATGTTCTTCCGTAATAGGAAGTAACTTAGGCATTCCTATTACAGGAATACTCGAAATATAGAACACTTTTTTAATATTCCTTTTCTTCGCCAATTGATATATCCTATGGCTGCCAAGGCAGTTTGCTTTTATAAGCTCCTCATCCATATTGTCCTGACTAAGACTCGCTGCTGCATGTATAATGACATCCAAATCATCTGGAATTCTCTTCCAAGGTACACTTTCTTCTGCCAAATCCCAGCTAAAATAATCCTTTGAATCTTCTGACAATAAAGAACTTCTCCCAGTACTTATCACATCATTTCCATTTGCCAAAATGGGCACCAGGCTTTTACCAATAAATCCCTTAGATCCTGTAACCAAAATTTTCATTTCCGTGTTATTCCCTCCGAACTTTCATATCTTCCATATATCTGTTTTTCCCCTTCATATTTAAATCACAACCTTTTTCATGAAGAACATGCGAAGCGCCACATTCTATATACATTTCATTTTCATAACGAAATACTTCACCCTTTTTAATTTGAAAACAAGTATCAATCGCTTCCCCCAGAACATATTCCCGAATCATTGCCTCTACATCCCGGTAACCAAAATGTGCCCTCATTGGCGTGGTCCCTGAAAAACGTACATTCAGTTCAAAACACACTGGCTCACCATTCCCATTCAAGCGCATCTGCACATTTAAAGGACCTTTCGGCAAAAACGCCTTACAGATTTTAACTGCTTCCTGATATATTTTCTCATGTTCCACTACCTCTGCCCATACAGTGGAGCCATTTTTTACTTTCCGCCGCATAATAATGATATCCTGCAATATCCCATTTCTATTACAATAACACCCAACAGTATATTCCTGCTCACTGTTCCCCACACATTCCTCCAAAACATACGCCTCCTTGCCTCTTATTTCCGCAAGGTCTTCTAACGAATTCAGAAGATATACTCCCATGGAACTTTTCCCGACACAAGGTTTGGCAATCAATGGAAACCCAACCTCATCAATCAGTTTTTCTACCTCTTTGTCATTCTCTAACCTGCAATAGCGCGGATAGTTACAGCCATTTGCTTTTAACCACTCACATGTCTGAAACTTATCCTGCCCTATCATCAGCTTATTATAATCAGATGCAATAAAGACACTGTTCGTGCATTCCCTAAATTTCTGAATCTGTTCCTCAATGGCACAAATATTTTCTTCCACTCCGGTCAATACAATATCTACTTTTTCACGGTTACACAATTCTATTAGCCAATCCAAAAACACTTCATCATTGGCATACGGAGATATATAAGCCTTATCACACATATAAAGCCCTGTTGATTCCGACGATATGCATGCTCCTATCAGTTCTATATCTAATTGGGAATTTTTAAGCGCTTTTACGATACCCTGGCTGACATTTCCTCCCGCCCCAAGCACTAATACTTTAATTTTCCTTTTCTGACTCTCCATAATCCCATATTCCTTCCATTATCTAAAAAATTCCATAATCTTCCCCACAATATAACCCTGTTCTTCTTCTGACAAGTTATAGTACATCGGCAAACGTACCAACCGCTCACTTTCGCGTGTCGTATAGCGGTCTTCACCATGAAATCTGCCAAACCGGCAACCTGCAGGAGAACTGTGCAGAGGAATGTAATGGAACACCACGCCAATTGCGTTCTTTTTCAGATGGTCAATAAATGCCGTCCTTTCTTGCAAATCTTTCACCTTAATATAAAACATATGCGCATTATGCACACATTCCTGCGGTATCACAGGAAGCTGTATCCTCCCACTCTCTTCCAAGGGTTTCAGGGCTTGTTGATAAAAGTTCCAGGCGGCCAGCCTGTTTTCATTAATCTCCTCTGCTTTTTCCAGCTGTGCCCATAAATATGCCGCGTTCAGTTCACTGGGAAGATACGAAGAACCGGCATCGACCCATGTATATTTATCTATCTGCCCCCGGAAAAATTTACTGCGGTTCGTACCTTTTTCACGGATAATCTCTGCTTCCTCCGCCTTAGCGCCATCCTTGATAAGTAAGGCTCCCCCTTCCCCCATAGAATAGTTTTTCGTCTCATGAAAACTGTAACAGCCAAAATCTCCAATTGTTCCCAATGCCTGTCCTTTATAGGTGCTCATAACGCCTTGTGCCGCGTCTTCAATAACCATCAGGCGATAACGATTGGCAATATCCATTATCGTATCCATCTCACAGGCAACTCCGGCATAATGAACCGGGACGATGGCCCTCGTTCTCTCTGTAATGGCAGCTTCAATCAATGTCTCATCTATATTCATGGTATCAGGACGAATATCAACAAATACCGGAACTGCGCCACGCAAAACAAAAGCATCTGCTGTAGAAACAAACGTATAAGAAGGCATGATTACCTCGTCCCCAGGTTGGATATGGCTCAGCAGAGCTGCCATCTCTGTTGCATGGGTGCAGGATGTCGTAAGCAGCACTTTTGCCGCCCCCATCCTCTCCTCCAACCACTGAGAGCATCTTAAGGTAAACTGCCCATCCCCGCAGATTTTGTGTGACTGAACCGCCTCTTTTATATAGTTAATTTCCGTTCCCACCACCGGGGGTACATTAAAATAAATCATCTTTGCTCTCCTTCTTCCTTTTTCTTGCCTCTTCTGTTCCACGCCACAAAAATTACCCCAGAAATCAAGGAAATCAAAAGGGAAATTTTTATATATGGCGGCGTATACTTCATAACCAGCTCATATTCACCTTCTTTCACATCTATTCCAATAAAACAATTCAATACCTGTCTATAATCGGTCTTTTTCCCATTTAAATAAATGCTCCATCCTTTATCATAGGGAACAGAAAGCCACAATACCCCCTCTTTTGCCGCAGATAATTTTCCTGTCAATGTACTTCCTTTTACATCTGTCTGCTGCAGTGAATTTTCTTGCAGTTCATCCATCATTGCAGTGAATAAGGGAATATTCACAGTATACGCCTCAAAACCATGTCTTTTGGTACAATCTTTCGCATCATCGATGGATACTGTAATTTTCTGTCCGCTTTCATATTCACCCAGATATATAACGTTTTTATAGAACCTTGAGAAATACGGCTGCTTAAATTCTCCATTTACATATACAGAACTATCCTCATGTCCAGCTTTCCAATAACAATATAATGGCCCATCAGAAACAACGGTTATATCCCATACTCTCTTTCCATCCTCAAATCTCTCATTATACTTCTGTTTTTCTAAAATCTGTCCTGATAATTCATCCCCAGTTATCATTCTGAGTAATTTTTGCTGATTTGTAAAAACATTATTGTCATCGCTCCATTCAAAATCAGAAACTCCCTTATCAATGACAGTTCCGAAAGATAAGGCCTTTTTATTCTCATAAACTGCAATTCCATCCGGCAGATTGTTGTCATTCCGCTTCTGATACGCGGATGGAGCCTCATCTGTCAACACATTCACCCTGCCTGCAAACTGCTTCGTGAAGAAATGTATCATAATCCCC
>CANOBT010000080.1 GCA_947564305.1 uncultured Lachnospiraceae bacterium
CAGGAAATTGTTGATGAATTGGAAGAATTCTCTGTTTCTAACAGATTCAGCAACAATTTCCTGTATACGTCCAATTTGAAAGGAAACAAGTGTCTGAATGAAAACAGCATTTCCGTGAATCTTCATATCTTTACAATTTGATTTGATATGCTGACAAAGCTTTTCAATACGCAGACAGATGTCTTTCTGTCTTTCTTGATTCTCTGATATTTTATAATGATTCAGCCATAAAAGGCATATTTGCAACAGGAAAGGATAACAGGAATAATAACGTTTTACATATTCCTGTGTTTCATTCATCACTTCTTCAAAAGGACGTTCGGCAAAATCCTTTCCGAATTTTTGATAAAGGTTTTGAATCTGTTCTTTTGACAGATGAGGAGTATATCCTATCCAAACCAACTTCCTCCCTTCCCGTATATTTTAACCTGTAATAAAGACAGAAATCAATGGAACGGTACGACACTTTTGGAAAGAAAATCAACCGTTAGGAAACATAACACATTTTAGCAAACGGCAGGTGTTTTTTATCTTATTATAAAGAGCTTTACATCAAAAATACCTGTTGCTATAATGAAAATATCAAAAACAAGCGCCAGACAAAAATTAACAGAAAAAGAAAGGAATTATTATTATGGAATTTAACACAACAAATTTACAATGGACAAGAAAGCCGCAAAGTTATACGATTCAAGATGAACAAGTAAAGATCATCACGACTCCGGGAACAGATCTGTGGCAGAGAACTTACTATGGTTTTCAAAATGATAATGCTCCGGTTTTGCAGATGAAAACCGAAGAGAAATATTTCTCTTTTACAGTCAAAACGGAGTTTGCAAGTAAGCGCCGTTTTGACCAATGCGGTATTGTGATGTATCTGGATAGTGAAAACTGGCTGAAAGCATCGATTGAATATGAAAATGATGAATATCAGCGTTTGGGCAGTGTGGTAACCAATCACGGTTATTCTGATTGGGCAACTACGGATATTCCGGCTTCTGTGAAATCCATGTGGTATCGTTTGAGCCGCCGTGAATCAGATTATTGTATGGAATGTTCAGAAGATGGTGTTACGTTCAAGCAGATGCGTATCTGTCATCTGTGGGAAGGCGCCGGTGAGATTCAGTTTGGTATTTATGCATGCTCTCCGGAAGAATCTTCATTCGAAGCAGTATTTACTCATATGGAAATGACGGAATGTAAGTGGCTGGCACATAAATGATTGTAGAATCATGGGGATATTTTGCAATTACATGGGAGTGGGAAGACATTGTCGAAAGCTAATGAATTACTGAAAAAGGATATGATTAAAAGCTCAAATTTATTTTTAAATAATCAGATGGAAGTGGTACTATGGGAAAATAATGCATATCCAGTCAGAATATATTGCCATTTACGCTCAGGAGGACCGACTGTTTTCCCACATTGGCATAGAGAGCTGGAATTGACCTGTATATTTGACGGAAAAGCGGATTTTTATATTGCAGGGATCAAAAATGCTGTTACTGCGCCGGGAATTAATATTGTTAATTCAGAAGAGATGCATTATGTGCTTCCAAATAAGCAGATGTTTTTTAAAGACGATGATGTGGTCGGTATTACAATTCAAATTGATTATTCGTATCTACAAAAGTTGATTCCGAATTTGGATGATATTTATTATGAGATAGATTCTGCGGAAACAGAGGCAGACTTTATAAAGAGAATGCGCCGGATTTGTGATCTATATCGTAATAAAGAGAGTGTGGATAATAGATTTAGGATTCAGGCTGAAGTATGTGAAATTATTGCACTGCTTTATGAAAAATGCAGAAAGCAGAAATATCTGATTCCCATTAATATTTCCAAAGATAAAGAACGTATAAAAATTGTTCTGGACTACTTAAATGAACATTATAAAGAAAATCTTATGCAGCAGGAAATGGCTGAAAAGTTTCATTTCACAAGAGAATATTTTGCAAGATTTTTTAAATCTCAGACAGGAATGACTTTTAAACAATATATAATATCGTATCGGCTTGAAAAAGCAAAAGAAGAACTTTTGCGTTCGGACAAAAAGCTTTTGGATATAGCGTTAGAGCATGGCTTTTCAAGTGAGTCAAAATTTATTAGTTGCTTTAAGAAGCATTACGGTCAGACTCCTTTAAAATTCAGAAAAAAATTTAGAATAGAATGTTAAATGATATGGTGTTTTGTGCCATATCATTTTTTTGTCTGCCAAGGTATGCGGAAAAGCTGCCCGTGGCAAGTTTTTTGTATTGCCAGATGTGTTTAAATAAGTCACAAAACGGATATTTTTTGGATAAATTGCAAAAAGTAACACAAGATAGGAAATGCTATACTGTATTCATAAAAGCTGCTGTGAGAGGAGGGACGAAAAAGATATCGGAAGTATTTCTGATATCAAAAGGAAAGTACAATACCTGCGGGGTAAAAAAGCATAAACAGGAGGAAAAAATGGATAATCTTCGAGAAAAAATTAGTTTTAAGGAAAAAGCTTCCTATGGATTGGGAGATGTGGCTTGTGGGCTGGTGTATGTGTTATCATGCACATTTATTACGTTTTTTTATACGGATGGCGCAGGTCTGAATCCGGCAATTATAGGTTCGATTTTGATGTTTTCCAGGCTGCTGGATGGAGTGTCAGATATTTTGGTTGGTTATATTGTCGATAGAACAAAATCAAAGCACGGCAAGGCAAGGGCTTGGATCTTAAGGTCATCGATTCCGATTGCGGTTTGCCTGGTACTAACTTTTACAGTTCCGGACAGCGAAGGAATATGGACTTATGTATATGTAGCTATTACATATAATTTAGTTAATTCGGTATGCTACACACTGGTAAATGTACCTTATGGTACTTTAAATTCTTTGATGACAAGAGACCAGGGGCAGAGAATGGTTATTAATACATTTCGTATGACGCTGGCGCAGGTTGGCGCAATGGTCACAAACATGTTTACGATACCATTTGTTAATGCTATGGGCGGAACAAGCAGCAAGAAGGCATGGATTATCGTTGCAGTTATATATGGAATTATTGCGATGATTATGTTGTTCATTTGTTTCTTTAATACCAAAGAAAGGGTTTCTGCGGATGAAGATGCGAAAAAGGAAAATATTTCATTGCTTAAGGCATTTAAACTGGCTGCAAAAAATCAATATTGGCTTATATTGGTAGTAGTAGAGGTAGTGATGATTTTGGGTGTGGCAATGTCAGGAACGGTTGCTGCTTATTATGCAAAATATGTACTTGGCAATGAGAATGTAGTTGGCGTTATTAATGCGATTAATTATGCGCCGGCATTCATTTTGATTCCTTGTTTACCAGCAATATCGGCCAAGATAGGAAAAAGAAATATCGCTTTGATGGGTGGTGTTTTAGGAGTGGTTGGGCAGCTTATGATTTTAATCAATCCATTATCTTTTGGGTGGCTTGTATTCTGCTCTCTGATTAAAGGGATTGGCTCTGTAATGATTATGGGAACTGTATTTGCAATGGTAGCGGATACGATTGAATATGGACATTGGAAAACAGGAGAACGTGTGGAGGGTGTTCTTTATTCAGCAGCATCTTTTGGAACTAAAGTTGGCGGTGGTGTCGGTGCCGCTATTGCAATGAGTGCCCTTGGAGCAGCAGGTTATGACGGACTGGCAGCTACACAGACAGCGGAAGCGCTATCTGCTATCAAAAGTATGTATTTATATGTTCCAATATTTGTTTTAGGCCTTTTGCCGATTCTTTTTTACATGTATAAATTAGATAAGATATTCCCGAGAGTAATGGAAGAGTTGCTTCAGAGGGAAAAATCTAAATAATAAGGCAGGAGAAAAAGGAGATAATTATGAGCTTAATCCATGTTGATTTTTTTTCACTTTCGTTAATGAGAATTACAGATTATTATGCAGTAATACCTAATGATGCGGCACCGGATGTGAAGAAGGCAAATCCGCATTACAACAGACAAATGCAGACATTGATACTGTTGCATGGCTATACAGGGCGTTCTTCTGACTGGATTACCGGAAGCGGGGTAAGGGAGTTGAGCAGTAAATATAACCTTGCCATCTTAATGCCTGATGGTTCAAACAGTTTTTATATTGACAGGGAAGAAACAGGAGCGGCATACAGCACGTATGTCGGCCGGGAATTATTGGAACACGCGAAAAGCTTATTTCAATTATCAGATAAGCGGGAGGACACATTCATCGGCGGATATTCTATGGGAGGTTTTGGTGCGATTAGGAACGGGTTAAAATATGCAGATACCTATAGTAAAATTATTGGTTTATCTAATGCATTGGTTACATATATGCTTTCAGACCTTAAAAGGACAAAGGGAAATTCACTGGCTAATCTCGCTTATTATGAAAAAATATTTGGGGAATTAGACACTGCTAAGTATACAGATAAGAATCCAGAAGTTCTTATTAAGGAGTTACTGCAAAAAGGAATGGATATTCCAAGGTTATTTTTGGCATGCGGTACAGAAGATGAGTTGTTGGGGGTTAATCGTAAGTTCAAAGAATTTCTTAGCGCAAACAATGTTAGATATGAGTATATGGAAGATACAGGAATGCACGATTGGACATTTTGGAATAAGTGTTTGGTTCCGGCATTTGATTGGCTGACTGCTTCTGATGGTATCAGTAAGCTGGATAACCATTCTGCTCCCGCAGATTCTTCAATGACTTCAACAGTAGGGAAAAAGCTTTAATTTTTTCCAGGTTAATTTTCAGATTATTTGGAATGACTGATATTTGAAAACTATAAAAGAATACAAATAAGCTGCCGGACAATGGAACCTGTAATGCATATTTAAAGAATGTATTCAGGTTCTATCTTTTTTGAAAAACAAGACAGTTATAATGATGGGGATAAAAGTTGACAGACCCTCCTTCAGAGCCACCACAATATCTAGTGTTTTGAGATGGCTCTCAAGTATTAAATCGCAGATGGCTCCCAAGCGATAGAATAATCAATGCTAAAAAAAGCAGCAACGGTTAAGGACGAAAAGGAATCTTTAGGTTATCTTAAGGTTCCTTTTATTATGCCTTTAACTTTAGCGTTCATACTGATCCTAGAATCGAAAGAGAACGAAAGAGAGGTTATGCGGCATGTTAAAATGCGAACATTTGCAGAAAATATATCAGAAAAAATCTGTAGTCAGTGACCTTGGATTTTCCGTGGAAAATGGAGAAGTATTCGCCCTTCTAGGTGCTAACGGAGCTGGAAAAACCACGACTATCAAGATGATCCTGGGTCTCATTCCCATGGACGGAGGGACGGTAGAAAAGCAGGAAGGAATTCAGATTGGATATTCCCCGGAGACCCCTTATTTCCACCCCTTTCTCACCGGACGGGAAGTATTGGAATTTTATGGCGGCCTGCAGGGAATCTCAAAAAAGCAGTTGAAGCAGGACATTCCAGAGCTTCTGCACCGTGCGGGGTTGGAGGAAAGCGATACAAAAGTGAAACATTATTCCAAAGGAATGCTGCAGCGTCTGGCACTGGCTCAGGCATTGCTTGGAAATCCGGATCTTTTGATCCTGGATGAGCCGACAGCGGGGTTGGATGCCCTGGGCCGTCTGGAAATGATGCATACCATCCAGGCGTTGAAGCAGGAAGGCAAGACCATTGTGATGAACTCCCACATATTGAATGATATCGAACGTGTCTGTGACCGGGGAATCATTATGAAGAGCGGCAGATTGGTTTACCAGTGGAAAAAAGGAGAACGGGAGCAAAGCCTGGAAGAGATTTTCGTAGAACAGATAGGGGGAATGGCAGAATGGGAATCATGAAAAATGCGTTAAGGGAACGAATCCGGAGAAAGGATATTTACGTAGTGATTGTAGTAGGGCTTCTGCTCATACTGATGTGCATGAGCGGGACAGCCACCTTGTCTGTGAATGGGATTCCGGTTACGGAATTTTCGATGATGATGCCGCTGGTCCTGCATGTGATGTCGGTGCTTGGAGGTGCCATGGCGGTTGCATTGAGCCTGCGTACAATCCCTGCGGAATATGAGCGGAAAACCAGCCATCTGGTCTGGATACGGGGAATCAGCCAGTGGAATTACCATGGACAGCTTGCCCTGGCAAATATCATCAGCTCTGTGGGAGCGCTGTTCATATTATATGCGGCAGTAATCGTGTTTGCAGGAATGAAGGGTGAAATGGGAGTACTGGCAAGGAGTATTCCGGGATTTTTGATGTACGCGGTCGGGACAGCGGGAGTCAGCCTGTTCACAAGCGCGTTGAGCCTGAAACTTCCGGGGATGGCGGCAGGAGTCCTCTGTGCAGGTGTGATGCTGGCGGGGACGATGAGCACAGTGGTGGATACATTTTCAGGTATTTTGTCCGGAGTGCCAAGGAGCATTCTGCGGGGCATTTTACTGCTGACCCCGGATCTGTTCGGGATGGAATCCCAGGCAGGGGAATTTCTGCTTGGAGAAAATGTGGATGTACATGTTCTCCTGGGCGGATTGTTGTTTCTATACGTGGGGGCAGTGCTGCTGTTTTTATTTCGGAGAAAAGAAGCATAGGTCAGCTCTGCTATATTGGACTGTTACCAGGAGGGCAGATTTGTGCAGCCAGCGTCAGCGGCGGAATGGAGATTATTATGGAAAATCAGGATTGTGGGGGAATGGTTTTGAAAGGAAAACGAAAAAATGTATTTGGTGCCGTGGCGGCAGGTATTCTGGGTTTCGGCCTGCTGACGGCATGGCTGGCTACAGGAGAGAACGGATTAAGTGAGGAAAACCGGCAGATTTATGAGCAGGCTATAGCAATGCAGGAACAGATAGATACGTTGGGCTTCCGGGACTTCCGGCTTGCGGATTATCCGGTGGCAATGTATGACGGAAAAAAAGATTATGTATTTAACCAGGGGAAAATCAGGGAACGAGCTCCGGTTATGGAAACATTTGTCGGAACGGCATATCCGGTTGAGGATCATTTCGAGGTACTCATCCCTACGATAGAACAGTTCGACAAGCTGCTCTCTCTGGCCGGCGGCGTAGAAGGTATGGTGACGGGAAGCGGATATGGCCCGGAGGAACAGGAGGCAACGATATGGCATGAGGCATTTCATGCATACCAGCTCACATATTACGCAATTCTGGGGGAGAAGGTGACGGCGGAGGAAATGAGAATGAATCTGGAGGAAAGTTCTCAGAATGGCAGGGTTACGAAAAAGCAGGATGAAAAGGGAAAAATGGATACGGAGAAAGAGGAGACGGAAGATATTTCTGAAGAAGCATGGATTGTACGTGAAGTGGATCAGAAAGGGGAAATCCGTGGAAAAATAGAGACAGAACTGAAATTACTGGAAGACGCGGCAAAACTTGCGGTACAGATGGAAATGGAAGATGGGGAGGATTGGTTAGAACAGCCGGTTCAGACGGAAATGATGGCTCAGGAGGACACAATGGACGCATTAAAAGAAGTGTTGTCCGATTATAGTGAGCTGCGCAGGCAGCGTCTGGAGAACATGCCGGAGGAAGCGGCAGAGGCGGAGATCCGGTGTGAACTGACGGAAGGGACTGCGTACTATGTGGAGTCGAAAGTATATGAGATGTTAGCAGGCAAAGACGCATATGAAGAACAATATTTGGACAGGATTGGCGTGTTTGAAGGCGGGCGCGGAAAATATTACCGTACAGGGATGGCAAAGTGTCTTATCCTGGATAAGCTTTCGCCGGAGTGGAAAGATACTTTTGACTTTTCAAAAGGGTTGGATGAAGTGCTGTTCAGAATACACCCTTGCGAATGGTAACTTGGCTGTTTTCAAAAAATTGAAAATAAGTACATGATGTGGTACAGTAGGGAACAAAAGAAAAAGGAAAATGGGAGATAGAAACATGGACAGCAATAAACACAGACAAAACCGCACGGTTCGCTCTCCAAAAGACACAGATTACGGTATGCCCGGCAGCTATACCATCCTTGCAGCGGATGATGAGACGGAACTTCTGGACGTTATGGAACTGTATCTGGAGCGTGAAAGTATCGCCGTCCTGAAAGCCAGAGATGGAATCGAGGCTATGGAGATTTTCCGGCAGGAGCAGGTACACCTTGCCCTGCTGGATATCATGATGCCGGGACTGGACGGGTTCGCGGTGCTTCGAAAAATCCGGGAGAGCAGCAGGATTCCGGTAATCATGCTGACCGCTAAAAGCCAGGATTATGACAAAATACTGGGATTGGAGATTGGTGCCGATGACTACATTACCAAGCCCTACAACCCTCTGGAGGTGGCGGCCCGGATCAAGGCGCAGCTGCGGCGCAACTACGATTACCAGGATACGCTAAAGGACAGCAATATCTTGCTTTCCCTCCGGGATGTAGTCATGAATGTACCGGAGGGAACCGTAGAGAGAAAAGGACAGAATATCGAACTGACCCCTACGGAATTTCGGATATTGAAAATCTTACTGGAACATCCGGGACGTATTTTTACAAAGCAGCAGATTTTTGAGCAGGCATGGGACGAAATGTATGCCGGAGATGACAATACGGTGATGGTACACATCAGCAACCTCCGAAGCAAACTGGAGGAGGGACAGGAAGGGGCGGTACCATTTATCAAAACGATAAAAGGACTGGGATATAAGATTGAAAAGGAAGAAAAAAAGTAAAGGCAGCGTATTCCGGCAGTTAGTGACAAGCTATATCCTGTTTGCCGTCCTGTCGGTTGTGACGCTGTACCTTTGTATGTTTGGTGTTCTGTTTTTTCTTGGCGGCGGGGACTTAGATGCTCTGGCACCCTATGAAATGGTGGATGATGAGGGAAATGTAGGCGATATCCGTTATTTTACCAGGATTGGCGGCTGGATTGAGAAACTGGATTCGGATTTCCGTCTTGTGGAAGTGTACGGAGAGAAAAAAGATTCCGTCCAATCCTATACGATGGAAGAACTTGCCGAATATCTGTGTACGGATCATATGGTGGAGACAGAAACCTCCGCCAGAGAATACCGTGGATTTTTAAAATCTGTGCAGATGGGAACCGAAACAGAGCAGACGGATGGAGGAACAAAGCCGTCAGATGAGGAAACGATGTATTCGGACGGAGAAACGGTCTGGTATCTCATGAAGATCAGCCGGAAAGAGTTGTTACTGACATATTCCTATAATGTAGGAGTGAGCAGCCCTCAGAGCGGTATCGTGGTAATGGCATTCCTTTTGTTCGGTGTGCTGTTTCTGATTAACTGTGCGTTGATGAGCGCCTATCTTTCCCGGAAAATCAAACGCCCTCTTTCCCAGCTTACCGAGGGCATGGAGCAGGTAAAGCAGGGGGCTTCCATGGTTCGGCTGGATTTTCAGGCGCAGAAGGAATTTGAGGAAATCCGGGACAGCTTCAACCTGATGATCAGGCAATTGGAAGAGGAAAAGCGGGAAAAACAGATCAATGAAGAAAAAAAGAACAGGATGCTTCTGGAACTTTCCCACGATATCAAGACTCCTGTGGCCACCATCAAGGGATGTGCCAATGCTTTAGAGGAAGGATTGGTGAAAACTTCGGAGATACCACGCTACTATCAGATCATTGACCGCAAGGCAGGCCGTGTTAATACATTAGCCAACGAAATGTTTCTGATGCTGAAACTGGAAGACACACATTATGAACTACAGACCGAGCGGACGGATTTGTGTGAACTGGCCCGCCAGATCAGTGCGGAGTTTTATGAGGAGATCACCGGACAGGAACTGGATTTTCGTATCAAGATTCCAGAGACACCGGTGTACGCAGATATTGACCGAAAAGAATTTACCAGAGTGATCGAAAACCTCTTGGGAAATGTAGTCAAATACAATCAAACGGGAACCATGGCAGAGGTAGAAGTGCGGCAGGAAGGCGGCATGGCAAAAATTTCTGTGCGGGATGACGGGAGTGCTGTCGCGGAGGATATCCGGTCGGTTCTTTTTGATCCCTTTGTACGGGGAGATAAGGCAAGGCAGTCCCGGGGCGGAACCGGGCTCGGGCTGGCAATTGCGTATAAGATTGTAGAAAAGCAGGGCGGGACACTTACTTATCAAAGGGTGAATGAAGAAAATGAATTCAAGGCGGAAGTGCCCTGTTTCTAACCGCTGAAAGTCCGGAATCCGCTCTTAATCCTCATGGGCATGTTCGTAGAATGCTTTGATATCGTCCGGCAGGCAGTCTGGCATCTGCTCTTTGATACGGTCCTCGCTGCCAGCCTGGATGGCCTGCTCATAGTACCAGCATTTAAAGCGGATCATGTCCAGAGCTTTTTCCATTCTTTCAATTTCATTTTCAATAATCTTTTTTTGTTTTTCAAAGAGTTCCAGCCTCTGTGCATAGGTGCTGCTGCCCTGGGAGCACCATTCCATAAAGATTTTGATATTTTTGATTTCCATGCCGGATTTTTTGAGGCATTCGATGACGCGGAGCGCCTCAATTTCCTTTTCTCCAAATCTGCGGATGCCGGAAGAGCGCTCTATGTCCGGGAACAGGCCTTCCTTGTCATAATAGCGGAGAGTGGAAACCGGGAGATGGAACATTTCGGAAATCTGGCCAATGGTATACATGGGGAGGACTCCTTTCTTTTGTGGGAAATATTTTAACCTAAAGTCAGGTTTATGTATTGTGATGACGATATCATAGAAAGTGTGGAAAGTCAAGTGTTACAGTTCACTCCGCGCCATTCGCAAAACGCATCTTCGATGCTTTTCCGCCGCATTGCGGCTATTTTTGCTCATAAACCGGCGCTCCCTTCGTCATCTGCCATCTGGATAAGTCCTTGTGCAAGCACAAACTTATCCAGATAACAGATGACGAGTGAACTGTAACCGTCAAGTAATTCAAGTCAAGCAATTCTCTAAGAAAGTAATTTACAAAACAGGCCGATAGGTATAAAATGGATTATAGAAGACTTTATTCTTGGACACGATTGAAATACGTATGGAATATTACGGTAAAAGAGTTTATTAATGGAAAATTGGATCAGGGGGACAGGAGAAAAGCAGAGGTAGAGTGAACCTCTGCTTTCTTTTAGCAAGACAGAAAGATGATGAATTACGTCTGTGAGGATTTTTAAAGAGAAAGGTAAATTTTGTTTTTCAGGTGACAAGGGCACACCTCAACATTTTGCCCGTAAAAAGTAACACGTAACATATAGGCCATGGGAGGGGCCTGGGAAATGATCAAGAAATTGAAAAAGAACCAACGATTGCTGCTGACGTGCCTGATCGTCGTTTGTATGGGAAGCATTCTGGCCGGAGGAATGTACTATTTGTCGAAGCTGCGGGATAAGCTGCAGAAGAACGCGATTCAAAGCGTTATGAATGTAACTGCGCAGCATAAACAAGCGTTTGACAATTTTATTTCCGGGGATCAGGAGCGGCTGCATACAATTTCAGCATATTTAGCGAGTAACAATGATAACAGCCGGGAGTCGATTCAACGGCAGATACATATGTTCGAGGAGACAGATGCCATTTACTCGGTGATTTGCCTGGACGAGGGGTGGTTCTGCAGCAGTGCATCAGAGGAACCACGCCAGATAGATGAGGAGAATCTGGCTTATTATCGTAGTCTCACTGGCAGCGGTGTTAGGGATTCTTTTATTGGTATTTTCTCCGGCCGCCCAAAGTTCGCTTTTTACGAAACTTTTACTTTCAGTAACGGGCACAAGGGGCTGATTCAAAAAGCCTATGACCGCAATGATGTTTCAGAGACATTTTCGCTCTCATTTTATAGCGGGCAGGGATTATCATACATTCTGGATTCGGAGGGGGATATTCTGCTGCGGTCTTTTCATCAGGGTGATAGTCATACTTATGAAAATGTTTTCGATGCGCTTACGGATACCCATAGCCCGCAGGAGTCTATCGATGCGTTCAGAGCTTCTCTGGATGCGCGGGAGACCGGCAGTATCATTTTTACCGGGGACAACGGGGACTATGTCTATACTTATGATCCGGTGGAACGCGTGGATGGTTGGTATATGCTTTCTATCGTGGCAATGGATGCAATCACGGAGGAAGCGAACCAGATGGTGAATGACACCCGGTTGGCACTGGGTTTTTTGGTACTTCTTCTGGCACTTTCCGCAGTGTTTTTTATGCTGATTCTGCGGACCCACAAGGAGATTAAAGATAAGGACGAGGCGATAGATTATCAGTCACAGTTGTTTAAGTGCTTTGGTGCTTATCTGGCCGGCAACACGGATGATGTGTTTTTAATGCTGGATCAGGAGACGGATGAAATCGAGTATGTCAGTCCGAATATAAAGCGGGTCCTGGGGATGGATGTGGACTCTCTGATCAATGCGCTTAGAACCTTAGATATGACGGAAGATCCTGAGAAGGTTCAGGAATATTTTCGCCAGCTCCACGCCCTGACACCTGGGAAATCAATGCCCCTTCGCAGTATTGAGGTGACGAATCCCAAGACCGGAGAACTGAAGTATTTTCTGGAAAATATTTACTGTACGGATATCCAGGGGCGAAGCAAACGGATGGTCTACATTTCCGACAGGACAAAGGAGAGAAAGGATCATAATAATCTGGCTGAGGCGCTGCATATGGCAAGGGCTGCAAATGACGCCAAGAGTGCTTTTCTCAGCAGTGTCAGTCATGATATCCGGACCCCTATGAATGCCATCATTGGATTCCTGGCATTGATGCGGGACGAAGTGGACAATCCTGCAATGGTGATGGAGTACAATAAGCGCATCGATGCCGCCAGCCAGCATCTGTTGGGACTTATCAACGATGTGCTGGATATGAATAAGATTGAGAGCGGCAGCACTACGCTGAGTATTTCGGAGATGGATCTGGCGGAGGTAATCGAAGAGATTAATACGATCATCCGGCCTCAGACCAGAGCAAAGGATCAGATTTTTGATATTTTTGTTTCACACTTGACCTATGAACACCTGTTGGGTGACAAACTGCGGATCAATCAGATTTTGATCAATCTGTTGTCCAACGCTGTGAAGTACACCCCTGAGAATGGAAAGATTCAGATGCGGGTAGATGAACTGGAACAGGTGGTCAACAACTACAGCCGTATCCGCTTTACCATCAGTGACAACGGGCTGGGTATGAGCGAGGATTATTTAAATGTCATTTTTGACCCGTTTACACGGGAGGAGACGAAGGTTACCCATGAGATTCAGGGAACCGGGCTTGGCATGGCTATCACCAAGAGCCTGGTGGATTTGATGGGCGGTACGATCCATGTACAGAGCGAACTGAATAAGGGAAGTACCTTTGTCGTAGAACTGGAGCTGCGTATTCAGGAGAAGGAGGATGATCCGCAGTTCTGGGTTGACCACAGTGTGACCCGGATGATTGTTACAGATGATGAGGAGGAAGTCTGCCATAATATTGTGAAAGCGATGTCTCGGACCGGCGTGGAAATCGATTATTCCACCAATGGTGAGGCGGCCATTGAGATGATGCGTTCCGCCCGGAAAGAAGGCCGTCCTTATGATTTGATTTTACTGGATTGGAAGATGCCGGGGTTGAACGGTCTGGAGACTGCCCGTCTCATCCGCAGGGAATATTCGGATAAGATTCCGATTTTGCTTCTCACTGCTTATGACTGGAGCGAGATTGAGCAGGAGGCTCTGGAAATCGGCGTGAACCACTTTATGCCGAAGCCTTTCTTTATGAGTACGTTCAAGGGAGCAATCCGGCGTGTTATGGGCAGTTTGAAGAAGGCGGAAAGCAGCTCGTTCAATGTGGTTCAGGGCAAACATATCCTGGTGGTAGACGATATTGAGGTCAACCGGATTATTTTGGTCAAGATTCTAGGTACTTTGGACGCTGTCTGTGATGTTGCCGGCAACGGACAGGAGGCTGTGGAGAAGTTTGAAAGCTCCAAGCCTGGTGAGTATGACCTGATTCTGATGGATGTACAGATGCCTGTGATGGACGGCTATGCCGCGACCAGGGCCATCCGAGACAGCAGCCATCCTTCGGCGAATGCGGTGCCGATCATTGCGATGACGGCCAATGCCTTTGTGGATGACGTGCGGGATGCTATCCAGTCTGGTATGGATGCTCATATCGCCAAACCGGTTCAGATTGATAAGCTGAAAGCGACGATTCAGCAGGTGTTGGATAATCGGAGGGAACAGGAGAAGTGGATAAATGAGTAAATATATCACAATTAACATCAAAAGGAGCTGCAGAGATGAAAGCAAATGCAATGTGTATGTCCTGCATGATTACCAAGCAGGAGAAGTTGATACGGCCATTTCGTGATGAAGAGCAAAAAACAGAGTATATGCATCAGGTATTGGAAATCTTATACAGATACGGCTGCTTTGAATCCTCCCCATGGTTGGCGGAGCAGATCAATGAGTTATATGAACGCTTCTGGGGAGAGTCAGAGGACTATACACTGATCAAACAACAATATAATCGGTTGTTACTCGAGAGGGAAATGGAGATAGAGCGTCATATCCGTGCATCGAAAGAACCGATAGAAGAATGTATCAAATATGTTTGTGCGGCCAATTATATTGACTTTTCCGCCGTGGAAAATGTCAATGAAAAGACATTTGAAAAACTGCTGGAAAAAGCGGGTGGTGAGAATGTTCCGCAGGAGGAATACAGGCAGTTTAAAACGGACTTAGAGCAGGCAGAAACGTTAGTCTATCTGATTGACAATTGCGGGGAGATTGTGTTGGATAAGGTCTTTATGAAATTTATGAAAGAGTATTATCCTCAGCTTAAGATTACTGCGATCGTAAGAGGAAAAGATGTGTTGAATGACGCGACTATGGAGGATGCGCGGGAAGTGGGACTGACGGAATTGGTCCCATGTATTGGAAATGAAAATGGGGCGCCGGGCACTGTCTTGAAAAGATTTGGAAAAGAGGCGAAGCAGCTCCTTTCGGATGCGGATTTGATTATTTCAAAAGGACAGGGCAATTTTGAGGGATTATTCGGGGAAGGGCTGAATCCTTATTATTTGTTCCTATGTAAGTGTGAGCTGTTTGTGCGCAGGTTTGGGTTAGAGCAGTATCAATCTGTGTTTGCAAGGGAAGAAAGAGTGAAAATGAAGTCTTGACAAAACCTGGGAGGATACGTTAAGATAAACGTCAGATATGAAAAAGGCAGTGAAGAGAACAAGTAGTGAGAATAGGGAGAAGACAGAGAGCAGCCGGTTGGTGAGAGGCGCAGGACACCATTCTCAACGAATACATCTCGGAGCTTCACACCCAAAGCAGAGACGTTGACGGCTGTTGTGTCAGTCTTAGTTGTTCCTAAGTCCGTATACACGGATGACAAGCAGCGATTTCTGCAAGTAGGCTGTGACGGAGTAGTGCACGTTATCGCATGGAGTGATTGAACCGGCTTTTTGGATAACCGGAGAGATATACTCCTGGAGGCAGACAGTGTGAATTGTCTGCGAATAAAGGTGGTACCACGAGCGGAGCCCTCGTCCTTTTGGGATAGGGGCTCTTTTTGATGCCATAGTATGCAAAAAAGAAAGAGAGGAATCGACATGAAGCTTTACGAAGAATTACAGGCACGAGGGCTGATCGCTCAGGTGACGGATGAAGAATTGATTGCAGATTTAATCAACAATGGAAAGGCCACATTTTATATCGGGTTTGACCCTACAGCGGACAGCCTGCATGTGGGACATTTTATGGCGCTCTGTTTGATGAAGCGTCTGCAGATGGCTGGCAACAGGCCGATTGCCTTGATTGGCGGCGGCACAGGAATGATTGGTGACCCGTCTGGAAGGACAGATATGCGCCAGATGATGACGATGGAGACCATTCAGCATAACTGTGACTGCTTTAAGGAACAGATGAGCCGGTTTATTGATTTCTCAGAGGGAAAGGCGCTGATGGTCAATAATGCGGACTGGCTGATGGATTTGAATTATATCGAAGTGCTGCGGGAAGTGGGTGCACACTTCAGTGTGAACCGGATGCTGACGGCGGAGTGCTACAAGCAGAGGATGGAGAAGGGATTAAGTTTCTTAGAATTTAATTACATGATCATGCAGGCTTATGATTTCTACGCATTATTCCAGAAATACGGATGCAATCTGCAGTTTGGCGGGGATGACCAGTGGAGCAATATGCTGGCAGGGACAGAACTGATTCGCCGGAAACTGGGCAAGGACGCCAGTGCTATGACCATTACCTTATTGCTGAATTCCGAGGGCAAGAAGATGGGCAAGACCCAGTCCGGTGCGGTTTGGCTTGACCCGAAGAAGACATCCCCATTTGACTTTTACCAGTACTGGAGAAATGTAGGGGATGCGGATGTGCTGAAATGTATCCGTATGCTGACCTTCCTTCCGCTGGAGCAGATTGATGAGATGGATGCGTGGGAAGGAAGCCAGTTGAACAAAGCGAAGGAAATCCTGGCTTATGAATTGACTAATATGGTACACGGAGAAGAGGAAGCAAAACGCGCTCAGGAAAGCGCAAGGGCGTTGTTCAGCCAGGGGAATGCAGCGGATATGCCTACTGCGGAGCTGAAGGAAGAGGACTTGACGGATGGAGAAATTGATATTCTGAATATGCTGTTAAAGAGCGGACTGGTTCCGTCTAAAGCAGAGGCAAGACGTGCCGTACAGCAGGGCGGCGTCGCAGTGGATGGTGAGAAAGTGACGGACATTCAGGCTGTATTCGGAGGAGAGAAGCTTTCCGGGGATGGACTGGTACTGAAGAAAGGGAAAAAGAATTTCAGGAAAGTTGTGTTGAAATAAGTAATCAAAGGAAAGTCAAAGTGAGACGCGGGCCGAATGGTCTGGGTCTCACTTTGCTTGTTCCGAAGATAAGCAATCCAAAAGAAAGTAATTTACAAAACATCCGGACAGGTTTAAAATGAAATACAACAGCCTGAGCTGGCAGCGAAACAGTCACAAGAAGGAGGCCGTAATATGGGAAGTTATTTAAACCCTGGAAATGAGAAATTTGCACAGTGTATTAATTCAGAAATATATATTGATAAAACCGGTCTGATCAAATATTGCAGCCGGGTCATGAATTCCCTGCAGAAATATATCTGTATGAGCAGGCCGCGCCGATTTGGAAAATCCGTAACTGCGGATATGCTGGTGGCATATTACAGCCGGGGATGTGATTCTTCGGAGCTATTCGCAGGATTGGAAATTGAAAAGGAAGAAAATTATAAAAAGAATTTGAACCAGTATCATGTTTTGTTCTTGAATATGCAGGAGTTTTTGAGTCAAACTTCCAGTATGTCCGAAATGCTGCAATTATTAAAAAAATCGTTACTATGGGATATATTAAGTGAATATGACGATTTACGGTATTTTGATGAAACAAATTTAACCCGGACAATGCAGGACGTATTTAGCCAGACAAAAATCCCTTTTATTATGATTATCGACGAATGGGACTGTATTTTCAGGGAATATAAATCAGATACGGAAGCGCAGAAGATGTATCTGGATTTCCTGCGGGATATGCTCAAGGATAAGGGATATATTGCATTATGTTACATGACAGGAATCCTTCCGATCAAAAAATATGGAACCCACAGCGCCTTAAATATGTTTGATGAATTTTCCATGACATTTCAAGGGGAACTGGCGCAGTATGTCGGTTTTACGGAGGATGAGGTCAAAGGCTTGTGCGAACGGTATGAGATGGATTTTGAGGAGACGAAGAAATGGTATGACGGATATTATCTGTCAGGTGTGGGTTCCATCTATAATCCGCGCTCCGTGGTCAGCGCTATGCGGTTTCAAAGTTTCCAGTTTTACTGGAACCAGACGGAGACTTTCGAGGCGCTTCGTTCCTATATTGACATGAATTTTGAAGGGCTGAAAGATGCTATTTTGCAGATGATGGACGGAAACAATGGCGTGGCGGTGGATGTCCGGAGTTTTACGAATGATATGGTGACTTTTCATTCCAAGGATGACGTGCTTACACTGTTAGTACATCTTGGATACCTTGGATACCGCAGCGATAAGGAGGAAGTGTTTATCCCCAATGAGGAGATTTTAAATGAATATATGACTTCTATCGGTAATTCTGACTGGGGAGAGGTTTCAAAGGCGCTGAGGAATTCCAGAAATGCATTGAACGCGATTTGGAACCGGAATGAGGCTTTGGTGGCGAAGGCGGTGGAAGACGCACACTTTGAGAATTCTTACCTGCAGTATAATGATGAAAATGCGCTCAGCTATACGATTTCTCTGGCATTCTATGTGGCACGTAATTATTATACGATCATCAAAGAACTACCTACCGGGAAGGGAAGAGCGGATATCGTATATCTCCCGCGGAAACGATGCGGGGATAAACCGGCGCTTTTAGTGGAATTAAAATGGAATCAGACTGCGGAAAGTGCAATTACACAGATTAAGGATAAATGTTATCCGAAGGCATTGGAGGATTACAAGGGCAGCCTGCTTTTGGTGGGAGTCAGCTATGATGAAAAAACGAAAGTGCATGATTGCCGGATTGAGCAGTATCATATGTGATGGAGGAATGCAGGGCTGTTTTATGGCCCTGTGTTTTTGCTTTTCATCTCGAAAAAACAATCATTTTATTCCCGAAAACCAGTCATTTCGTTCCATCTGCCTGAATCAAGAACTATTTCTGCCGATATAAAAAGGGAGAGTCTTTCGAGAACGAGAATTTGAGGTGATAACTTTTGGATATAGCTGTCGTTGATGATGAAAAAGTGATAAGAGAATCTCTCTGTGAACTGATAGAAAAGCAGAGTCCGCAGAGCCGTGTGAAAGCCTATGCCACGGGTGAGGAGATGCTGGCAGAAGGGGGAGTATTTGACATTGTTTTCCTTGATATACAGATGGATGGCCTGAACGGTATTGAGACGGCAAGAAAGCTGCGGCAAAGGCAGGAGGAAACGGTTCTGATATTTGTTACGGGAATCAAGGAATATGTGTTTGATGCTCTGGATTTGTATGCGTTTCAATATTTGCTAAAACCTTTGGACGAAAAGAAGTTTGCGGAGGTTCTTGAACGGGCGGTGAAGGAGGCAGGGAGAAAGAAGGAGAAGTGGGGGCTGTTCATTAAGGCAAAGAACCTGACCCTTGAGCTGGACGATATTTTGTATATTGAGAGCCGGGGGAAGAAGGTGGAGATACACACGGCCGGGAATCGGGAAAGTATAGAGATTTATGCGGCAATGGAGGAATTGGAGGGGCAGCTTGGAGAAGGGTTTTACCGCTGCCACCGGGCGTATATCGTGAATATGGAGTATATCGCGGAATATGGAAATGACAGTATCAGCCTTACCAATGGCGATACGGTATATCTGGCAAAGAAGAAGTATGGTGAGTTTGTGAAGACATATATGTGGCATCTGCAGAATGGAGGTGTGTCCCGTGTTTGAAACCGTAAAGCTCATTTCAAATGTTCTTTTTTCCGTGATGCTCTATCTGTTTCAGGGATATTGTCTGCAGTATTTTTATGGAAGTTTTCTGGAGAGCAGGATAAGGGATGAAAGGTGGAATGGTTTGGCTGTGGCCGTTTCGTATGCAGCGCTGCGGATGTTTTTGTTCTGGAACGGGGCAAAAAAATGGGATTACAGGGCAGAAGCCGGGAAGATGGTGCTGGCATTGGGAATGCTGTCTGTTTTGGCTGTTTGTTTTTATAGGGCCTTTCGTCTGATTACTATTTTTCTTGTGGCGGCATTTCAGGCTCTTGCGGATATCAGCCGTTATACAACCGTTATTTTGGTGGGGGAACTGGGGGATGGCCTGTTAGGTGTGTGGAACTATTGTGCGGGAAATGGGATACTCCCAACGGAGAAAGCATTTTTTATTGCTGTGAATGCGGGGCTGCTTACGCAATGGATTGCGGAGTATCTTGTCATTGCGTTCGTCCTGTATTTGTCGCTGAAAAAGATTGTAAGGGATTTTCGGGAAAAGGATTACAAAATTAACAGAACGGAGCTTTTATTTATTCTGACTCCGGCAGCCGTGGGACTGATGATCTGTGTACTGCTGCGTATCATCATCATTACCATGGAGGACGGCAGAGCAAGGTTTCTGTATGACAGGTATCCGATACTGATTTTTGTGATTCCGGCAATCTTGATTTTGTCTCTGCTCTCGATTCTGCATGGGGTAAAGCTGTTCCAGGATATGATTGACCGGAACAGGGAAAGAAGTAGCAGGATTGTCCTTGAAAAGCAGGTGGAGAGCCTGCAGGAACATATGGAGGAGATGGAGCGGATTGATTCTGGTATCCGGAGCATGAAGCATGATATGAAGAACACGATTTCTGTTATCCAGCGTCTTGCAGCTCGAGAGGGAGAAGAAGAAAATGGGGAGCTGCAGACTTATCTGTCGGAATTGAACCGGACGTTTGAGAAATTGGACGTCCGCTTTAAGACGGGAAATTCGGTGGTGGATACTCTGTTGAATATGAAGTATCATGAAGCAGTGCGGGAAGTGCCGGACTTGAACATGGATGCAGATAAGTTAATGTTTCCTCAAAAAATGGAAATTCAAAGCTATGATATCGGTGTCATTCTTGGAAATGCCCTGGATAATGCGATAGAGGCTTGTGGGAAACTGAAAGAGAAGGAACCGGGTGCAGATGCTTTTATCAGGCTGTGTTCCCTGCAGAAGGGGAATCTGCTGATTTTGAAGGTGGAAAATAGTTTTGACGGGCATTTATCGAGGCGGCAGCAGGACGGGCTTTTGGTATCCGATAAAGCAGATAAAGATTCCCACGGGATAGGGCTTGCTAATATGAAGAGTACGGCAGAAAAGTATCAGGGGACAATGGATTTCAGGGTGGAGGGCAGGGTGTTTGTACTGTCTGTGATGATGAAAAATGGATAAAAATGCCTTTGTGTATGAAAAGGAAGTGGTATAAAAGTGCCTTTATGTGTGAAAATAGAGTGGTATAAAAGAGCCTTTTTGTGCAAAAATCAGAGATATAAAACTGCCCTTTTTGCTACATAATGGTAGAACATGCGGAAAGAAAGCTGCATGTGTGTCTATTCAGGCAGAAAAACACTGCATTCACGCAGAAAGCATTGTATTCATAAAAGAGGTGTTTTAAGATAGCATCAACAACATTTTACTGAGCGGAGAATAGATTTTAAAAGATGATTCTGCAAAAGGAGGGATTACGATGCTGAGAAAACACCGGAAGTTATTTGTTATACCATGGATTATTTTATTGCTGGTATCCTGCGGAAAAGACAAACCGTCTGATTCCATGGCAAAAGAAGAAATCAGTGAAAATGTGGAAAATCCTGCACAGAGCAACAGCGAGCAGTGTGCACAAACCGTGTTGAACGAGTTTTTGTCCTGCACCTTGCAGCAGGCAGAAGAATTTGAAGCGGCGGCATTGGAGGCGCGGGCTTCCATAGAAGCAGAGGCGGACGGCGAAGTTGGATTGGCACAGAGGGACAAAGAGCTGAGGGAATACCTTGTAAAACGGTTTGGGAGTTTTTTATCAGATGAATGTATTGAGGAGCTTGCAAAGGAGCGTACCTTTTACAAGATGATCGCATTGGCAAAAAGTCTCGATGCAGACATGGAAGTTGATGAAATTGAAATTACAAAACGTTCTGATGAAGAGGAATGTTATACATTCTCAGCCAATATAAAGACATCTGCGGGTGACTTGGCAGCAGATGCACAGGGAACGATTTCGTTGGAAGAGGATGGGGGAGAGTGGAAGGCAGTTAAAATTACTTTGAATATGGATATGTAGGAAAAAATATGATAGAATGCAATAAAGGAAGGTGGTGTTACAAATGCCGGATCAGATATATGTGTTGTTGGAAGAGTATCGAAAGGCTGTTATGAAGATACTTGGCAAAAGTTTTAATAAAATTATTTTGTATGGTTCTTATGCCAGAGGTGATTATCAAATTGATTCAGATATAGATATTATGATTCTGGCAGATGTAAAGCCAGAAGAAGTAAATGATTATGCAGACAAGATATACGATGTCACATATGATTTTGAAATGGAGTATGAGTTGGAGATAAATCCCTTAGTTCAGAGCATGCAGACCTATAGTCAGTGGAAAAATATATATCCATTTTTTAGGAATATTGAGAAAGATGGGGTGTTAGTATGACACCGGAACTTTATGAAATAGATCTTGCTCAATACAAATTAGAGAGAGCAAAGGAAGAACTTGATACAGCTGAATTGCTATTTGATAATGAAAGGTTGAAGGCAGCAAATAATAGGGCATATTACGCAATTTATTAGTCTGGTTCATGAGTTTATTGGTAAAAAATACTAATAATTATAAAGAGTTACTGATTGTCAGGAAAGCCGGAGAAATCCGGCTTTCTTTTTTGATGATATGAGTGGTAAATGAAATATCTTTGAATGTTGTGTATATCAAATATTACAATATAGTACGCTATTTTACATTACTATATGCCCGAAATCAGATATCCTTTTATCAGAAATAAAATGAAACATGATTTCGATGAATGTAATCCACACGAAATGGGAATGGAGGAAAATAGTTTATGGATAAAAGGATATATGAATTCACCGAGGATGGAGGTTCTTGCCTCATCTATGACGCGAAACCGCCCAGATACTGGTTTAATTATCTTTGGAATGAGAACGGATACTGCGCCCAGATTTCACAGATGGGGCACGGACGGAGCTATTATCTGAATGAAAAAGCGGATATGTGCATGATTAACAACAACGACGCGAGATACCTGTATATCCGGGATGAAGAGAGCGGGGAATGTTGGAACATCGGGGCAGGTCCTTTGAATACGAAGGTGGAAAACTATCGGTGTGAGCACAGTATCGGTTATTCCCGGATTCAGTCGGATTACAGCCGGATTCACGGCTCATGGAGATTTTACTGTACATCCTCCCATCCTTTTGCACCGCATAAACGGTATAATGCGTTTCTGGTTTCCTCCGAACCGGTCTTCGCGTATGACGGTGATCTGGCAAAATTCTGCGGGGAAACAGACTCCATTACCAAATTGGACGCCTCCGCCTATGCGCTGTTCCAGAGTCCGAAGGTGGTTGTAGAGGGGATGGACTATACCAATTCCACTGCCGCATTATTTATCCTGGGGGCGTCCTGCAGCATAAAATTACGTTGAAGGCAGGGAAAAACCGGGAGATAGATTTTGTGTTTGGAGTACGGGACAATCTGCAGATTGCGGCGGCGCTCTTAAACTACCGGCCCGAAAAGGCAAGGGAGGAAAATCTGCCCAAATTGTTACGTTCCGTGGATTATATGGAGCATGACTTTGGTTTTACGCTGAACCTTCCCTCATATCCAGAGTATTCCCCGCATGTGGGACGGATGTCAGGCATGCTTCCGGGATTGTTTGAAAATGGCGGGGTATACTGCCATGCCACAGGCTTTAAGATTCTGATGGACTGTAAAGTGGGAAGGGCAGATAAGGCGGTAGAGACGCTGAAAAAGATTATGCCGGACAGTGAAAAAAATCCTTCCTCTCAATCCGGTGCGGAGCCATATGTTTTTACGAACTGCTATTCCACACATCCGAAATATTACGCAAAATCCTACTGGTCCTGGACAACAGGAACTTCCGCAAGGGCGATGAAGGGTCTGTATGAAGGGATTATGGGAGTGAAACGGGATTACGACGGACTGCGGGTGGAACCTTGTTTTCCGTCAAAATGGAAGTCGGCTGAGATGACCCGGAAGTTCCGAGGGGCGGCGTATCATGTGGTGATTATCAATCCGGACGGAATTGAGGCCGGGAAACCGGAGATTACTGTGGATGGAAAGGCTGTAGAGGGAACCTTGATTCCGGATTTTCGGGACGGGAAACAGCATGAGGTGAGGGTGGTATGCAATGTTTATAAACAAATGGATTGAAAACCCCAATTAAAATATATAAGAAAATAAGATGAAAGTCACTATAAGGCATAAAACGAGCCTCCCCTTGCTCTTGACTATAAATACAAGGGGAGTTTTATTCTAGCGAAGCAACGAGCCAAATGTACATGCGGGCATGTACATTTGGCGACTGCCGCGAGGTTTTTGACTTATATGACTTGAATCTTATAAACACTACCAAAAGAGCCTATGTAAATGCGATGTGGTGTTTAGCCAGCAATTCTTTGAGCTGGCTGTTTTCAACGCTTAAGGCGTCCCTTTCAGCATTCAGAGCATCTTTTTCAGCGCTTAAAGCGTCCTTTTCAGCATTCAGAGCATCATTTTCAGCACGCAGGGCATCATTCTCAGCACGCATATGTTCTTCTCCGATTTTAATCCCCTTATGAATTCCACGGTTTTCCACGATATCTAATACTTCACACATGTTTTTTGCACCTCCTTCTAATGTGGCATTCTGAACATTGAGAAATCTCTGGTCTTCGGTCATAACAGACATAAATTTTAAAATGGCATCAACATGCTTTATTGTCTTCTTACTTGGAACGTAGGTGTTGTTTTTTCGTGTCTGCACAAAATAGTCTGCTACAATCTGAAAATCGCTTTTAAATAATTTGACCTGCTGTTCTGTTAAATGTGCGATTTCGAATATATGGA
>CANOBT010000081.1 GCA_947564305.1 uncultured Lachnospiraceae bacterium
CAACGGTACTCCCAGTTCGTCTGCTACCTCATACTTAAATTTGTCAAGTGCACCCTTTGCCTCAGGTACTGCTGCTCGATTAGATGAACGACTTGCCATTTTAATTTCCTCCTTTTGCATCTTTTTGTAACTTTTTGTTACTTCTTCGGTTTTTATTTTGTAACAGTTGTTTTTTGTTACATCCATATTATATGGAGGAATTCAGGTTTTACACTGGAAGTTCCTGCCACTCGTGATTTTTTTCACAGCCGTTTTCAAATCCGTTTTTTACACGGCAACAGGAGTACTCACATCATTTCTCTGCACTATCCTTATAATGTCGTTTCCAATGCATTTTTTGTTATCACATGCTCTAAGGCTCTTTTTAATTGGCTATTTTCTTGATTTTTCAGTTCAGGGTCCTCTCCTAAAAGAGCTTTTGCCGCTTCACTCGCTTCCTTTAAAATATTTGCATCCTGAAAAACATCTCCTAACTGGAAATCCATTATGCCGCTCTGCCGGATTCCGAACAAGTCACCTGGACCACGCAGACGCAAGTCTTCCCCTGCAATATAAAATCCATCGTTCGACTGATTCAATATCTCTAATCGCTCTCTTGTTTCTTTTGATTTTGATGCACTCATGAAAATGCAGTACGACTGATGATGCCCTCGTCCCACACGGCCGCGAAGCTGATGAAGCTGAGCGAGTCCAAACCGCTCCGCATTTTCAATCATAATCACAGAAGCATTGGGCACATCGATTCCCACCTCAATCACCGTAGTTGACACAAGTATCTGAATTTCGTTTCTGGAGAATTTTTCCATAATCTCATCTTTTTGTGCCTGCTTCATTTTCCCATGGAGACAGGATACTACAATCCCCCGTCCCACAGCTTCCTTTACGACCTCTGTATAATCCGTTACATTCTCTGCTTCCAGGCTGTCACTGTCTTCTACCATGGGACAGATAACATAACACTGCCGCCCGGAAAGAATCTGTTTTTTCATAAATTGATAGGCAGTATTTCGATAGCTCGTATCCACCACACAATTTTTGATAGGCAGACGGTTTTTCGGAAGCTCCTTTATTACAGAAATATCCAGGTCCCCATAGAGAATGATTGCAAGTGTCCGGGGAATCGGCGTAGCACTCATGACCAAAATATGAGGATATACTCCTTTCCCCGCCAATGCCTCCCGCTGCTTGACCCCGAAACGATGCTGCTCATCTGTCACCACAAGTGCCAGTCTTTGATATTCCACTTTTTCCTGTATCAAGGCATGAGTTCCTATAATAAGTTCTGACTCACCAGAAGAAATGCGCGCATAGGCTTGTTTCTTTTCTTTTGCTGTCATAGAGCCTGTCAAAAGCTCTGTGTGCAGCGGAATTTCATATCCTGAAAGCATGCGGCTGATATTCTCAAAATGCTGTCTGGCAAGCACCTCGGTAGGAGCCATCAACGCAGCCTGGCATCCATTTAATCCGGCAAAGAGCATGGCAAGCAGAGCAACCACGGTCTTCCCAGATCCAACATCCCCCTGCACCAGTCGTGACATCACATGAATCCCTGTCATATCCTGCTTAATTTCCCGCCACACTGATTTCTGTGCATTGGTCAATTCAAAAGGCAGCTTTTTGAGAAACTCATTTATCAACTCTTGTTCTCGAAAACAGTAAGGATTCAAAACTCTGTCCTCCTGCTCCTTCATCATCCGCAGTGACAGGATAAACAATAGGAATTCTTCAAAAACAAGCCGCTCTCTTGCATGATAAAATTCTTCTTTCGTCTCAGGAAAATGAATTCCACGGATAGCCTGTGAGTATTCAGCCAAATCATACTCCTTTTGAAGCTTTTCGGATAATATTCCCTCTCCCAAATCCACAGATTCTATGGCCTGTTTCATAGCTTTCAAAACAGCATTATTGGTAAGACCTGCTGTGAGTGGATACACAGGTTGCAGGGAAGCTCTTTTTTCTTCATATTTAATACTGGGATAAAATATTTCCGGATGTTCCATCACGAGTCCGTCTTTTTTACACACAATTCTTCCGCGAAGTGTAATCACGCCACCTCGTGCAAATGTATTACGCAGGAATGGCATCCGAAACCAAACGACTTTTAATGTGCCGGTCAGATCTTTGAGATAAAGAGTCGTAATCTGCATCTTCGGGCTTCCTCCGACTTGCACTCTTCCATAAATAGCCCCTGTAACAGTCATGGTCCGCCCTTCCTCAATCTCCCCCACTGTAACCGGGTCCTCGTATACCTCATACCCTCGTGGATAATAGCGAAGCAAATCACCCAGCGTATGAACTCCTGCTTTTTTGAATGATTTCTCCGCTTTCTCCCCAATTCCCTTCAACGCTCTGATTCCTAAATTCTCATCCATCCCATTTTACACTCCTGCTCATTCTTGCCTCTTGATGAAAAAATGTAAGAAAATAATCCAGACAATTTACTCTTATTTTTCCATATAGCTCAAAAAATAATTATCCCATGATGCTGTTGGAAACTCTTTATAAAAATATTTCCAACAATACCATGGGATGAATTCTCATCTACTAACACAGTTATAATTCTTCCTATTCGACAGAAATTACATAGTAATAAATAGGCTGCCCACCATTTTGTACATCCACATCTGCATCTGGATATAGCTCTGCAATCTCTTGTCCAAACCTCTGAGCATCCTCTTCCCGGATATCCTCACCATAATAAAGACTGATCATCTCTGTCTCTTCGTCAGCCATCTTCTCTAGCATTTCCTTTGTAGCAGCCTCGACCGACTGCCCCACTGAAAGAATTCCGTTATCACCAATTCCCATGATATCCCCTTCATGGATTTCCTTATCATCAATATGGGTATCACGAACCGCATAGGTCACCTGTCCGGTCTTAACATTTTTAATCTCTTCCAGCATGGTCTCTTCGTTCGTATCCACGTCTGCATCTGGCATGAAGCTAATCACTGCAGTAATTCCCTGTGGTACCGTCTTTGTAGGAATCACAATCACATCCTTGTCCTTTATGAGAGACTTGGCCTGATTTGCCGCTAACACAATATTTTTATTATTCGGAAGTATAAAGATATGGTCTGCATTCACCTGGTCAATTGCTGTCAGCATATCTTCGGTGCTTGGATTCATAGTCTGACCGCCTTCAATAATATAATCCACGCCCAGTTCTTTGAAAATCGTATTCATCCCATCTCCGATGGACACCGAAATAAATCCCACGGATTTCCGCGGTTCCTTTTTCACTTCCTGTTCTTTTTTCTGCTTTGCAGCTTCTGCCTGTTCTGCCGCTAATTTTTCTGCATCACGAATCAATTTTTCCTGATGCTCCTCACGCATATTATCAATCTTCATGCGTGAAAGCTGCCCGTAAGTTAAAGCCTTCTGAATCGCAAGCCCTGGGTCATTGGTATGCACATGTACTTTTACAATCTCGTCATCTGCTACACACACAATTGAATCCCCAATAGATTCCAGATATGACTTGAATTCAGCCTCATCCTTCTCTGTAAACTCATTGTTTGTCATGATGATAAATTCCGTACAATAACCAAACTTGATATCAGCCTCTGCCTGCACTCCCGGCTTCACCAGCTTGCTGCCGGCTCCTGCCTCAATCGCACTGTAGTCAACCTCTTTTCCTAAAAACGCCTCATAAGCACCATTCAATACCTCAATAAGCCCCTGGCCGCCGGAATCCACAACTCCGGCTTCTTTCAATACCGGAAGCATATCCGGAGTCTTTTCCAACACTTCCTTCGCACAGGCAAGCACTTCTGGTATAAAAGCTTCCAAATCCTCCATGCTCTCTGCAAGTTCCTGCGCTTTTTCTGATATACCTCTGGCAACCGTAAGGATGGTACCTTCTTTTGGTTTCATAACTGCCTTATAAGCTGTTGCGGTCGCCCGCTCGCAGGCAGCCGCAAGAATTTGTACATCAATCTCCTTATGTTCCCGAATCTCTTTTGTAAATCCCCGGAGAAGCTGGGAAAGGATTACACCTGAATTGCCTCTCGCACCACGCAGGGAACCTGAGGAAATCGCTTTGGATACAGACTTCATATCTGCCCTCTCCAATGCCTTGACTTCTTTTGCTGCAGACATGATCGTCAGAGTCATATTCGTTCCTGTATCCCCATCCGGTACAGGAAATACATTCAGTTCATTGATCACTTCTTTTTTCGCTTCCAGATTCGCTGCTCCGGCTAGAAACATCTTCGTAAACAGCTCCACATTTATCGTTTTCGTTGCCACGACAAGTATCCTCCTTAATCTATCACTCTGACACCTTCCACGAAGATGTTGATTTTCTCGACCGTCATACCAGTAAATTCCTCTACCTTATACTTTACGTTATTTACCAGGTTATCAGAAACGGACAAAATATTCACACCATATGAAACAATCACATGGAAGTTCAAAGTAAGGTTATTCTCCTCGGAAATTGCAATCTGGATGCCATGGGTCAGGCTCTCCTTCTTTAACAGCCTCACCAACCCATCCGTCATGTTGACAGCCGCCATCCCAACAATGCCAAAGCACTCTACTGCAACAGAACCGGCATATTTCGCAATCACATCAGGATTAATTGTAATGATCCCTAAATCTGTACTCATACTGCCTTTCATCATATATTGACCTCCCATTCTGAATGATGTACGCTCGGAATCTCCCTTGCAAAAGTATTCCTATTATACTCTTTTTGGATAAACTTTACAATACTGATATTTAAATTGTAGCAAAAACTAATTTTTTTTATTATTATTTTCTCCTTTTTTAAAAAACTTACAAAAAAACTTGCAAAAAGTCACCCTTAAATTACAAAAAATGCTTGCAATCAAGAGTTCTATCTGCTAAGATATTTATGTTGTGAGTCTGTGCGGCAGTATTGCGGCAGCGTAATCAAGCTTCATAGGTGAATAATCACTTATTTTCAGATTGTTAGGAGGTGCAGTGATGGCAAAATGTGCTATTTGTGATAAGGGTGCCCATTTCGGTAACAGTGTAAGCCACTCTCATAGAAAGACACCAAAGATGTGGAAGTCAAACATAAAATCAGTCCGTGTAAAGACTGAAGGCGGTTCAAAGAAGATGTATGTATGTACATCCTGTTTGAGATCCGGACGTGTAGAACGCGCATAAGGAATATTGCGGCATGAATTTTGATAACACATAAAAACCAGTATCTTGGAAGGTACTGGTTTTTTCATGCCATCATGTCTCTTCTATTTACAGAATAATACATACCCTGCCGCCAGACATACACAGAACAGCACAACTCTCAAAATAGATGTAGACGGAATCAGCAAAATCAAGAACATTCCCATTGCAGCACAAAGTAAAGCAAAGCCAATCATCCGCTTCATAAATAAAAGTCCTGACCACTCTTATTGCACTTATCCTATCTTATGCCATCCCTTAGTTATATATGCCTTATTCGTATCTGTTCTGAACAGATGTCCTTACTCTTCCTTTGCATCTGCAGCCGCATCCAAAATATCAGCCACATCCTCCTCGGTCACTTTATCTTCTTTTCTTTCCGTAATCTTATCTAACACCTCCGGCACCAAGTCGAATAGCTTTGTAATAGTATCCTGGTTTTTAATATTCACTAATCTGGTTGTCCCATCCTTGATGACAAGCACTGCGCTAGGTGTCATCTTCCCACCGAGTCCGCCGGAACCTTTATCTCTTTTTTCCCCCTGATTAGCTCCGACCCCAATGCCAAAGGAGACATCTATCAGCGGGAGAATGGTGATATCGTCTACCCGGACTGCATCTCCCACCACGGTCTTACTGGAAACGAACCCATCCATCCCTTTAAACAAAGATTCCACCGTACTTTTCAAACTGTTTGTTCCTGACATGTTTCTATTCCTCCTTATATTCTTTCATCCTGTCCACAATCGGATACTTGTTTTTACTTAAAAATCATTTTTTTGATATCGAGAACTGTTCTCCTCACATCCCTGTTCCAGACCATATTCCATGCGAGCACTGCCATCGGCCATAATCGTACTGAACCTTTGACAGATATCCCTCCATCCAACACTTTATGTTCAAAATCTGGTTGAAGCTGAATTTCCCAATAGGGAGTGAGCATACTGAGACCGGCCAATACCTGTCCGGTAATGCAGGGATCCTCAAATCCAAATTCCAGGTTTCCATCCACCTGTTTCGGGCGCATTCTAAACAGCAATTTTTTTAATTCCACAAGCAGTTTTATAAACGCTGCCTGGTGCATGCCGTTCTCCAAAAATGCCTTTATCTCTTCCGCTTTCTTAGATAATGCTTTTATCTTATCACAAATACGTAAGAATGTATATTTTATCTTTTCAAATATCGAAGCAATTTTATCAACTACAGAATCTGGACCACTGTCTGCATCTTTCTCTAAACCACCATTTATCTGCTGTTTCGAACTTGCTGAAGCCGTCTTCGTGTGTTCTACAGCATCAGACTCCTCTGCTGCTGTTTCTTCCGGTGTATCTTCCTCCACATCGCTCAGGACTTTATCTTCAGCATCCGCGTCTTCATCCTTCTTTTCCATTTCCCCTGCGACATCCGCGTCTTCGTCCTTCTCTTCCATTTCCCCTGCAACATCCGTGTCTTCGTCCTTCTCTTCCGTTTCCTCTTCGTTTACCGTCACTCCGCTTTGTCCCAATTTTATCCATGCTGCCCGAACATTCCAGGTCAGCTTTTTTTCCTCGTAGTTCACGATGCCGCTGACCAGATGAAAAAACAAGTAAAACCTCACCCCGGCTTCAAGAGTAGACAGTTTTCCTTTGCACCTTGCCTCTACCTGATAGCGAAGAGGTGTAAAAAGCGCAAACAAAAAAACAAGCACGATCAGCCCTAGCACTACCAGAAAAATCCAACCTAAGATTTTTAAAACGAACAAAATAATCTGTAACATTTTATGCTTGCCTTTCCTCAAACTCTCTCTGCCGTTTTAAAAGGAACTGTCTGATATCTGTCCCTTCTGTCTGCGACAAAACCTCCTGAGCAATCTCCTCCACTAAATACATTGCCGCATCATATCCCTCTGCGATTCCGACAACAAATATAAGCTCATCATCATACATCGGCTGCTGTAAAAGATATGCCGGAAAAAATTCCAAATGGTTCTGTTCTCCCTGTGCCAAAGTCAGTACATACAGCGTTGGCTGCAAGGTCCGCTCCATTAACTTCCTTATGACTTTTTGCTTCTTTTTCTGCAACCCATCACTCACATATAAATCACAATAACATTTAATCCTCATGATTTCTTTCCTTTTAATAGTAGTATGCATCCAGAATCTGCTTCGCAATCGGTACAGCCTTGGCTCCATCATTTCCGTCATACCCTTCTACGATCACACTGATGACCAGCTCTGGATTATCTACATTTGTGAATCCCATGAACCAGGAATGTGTTTTTTCTCCGTCATCCATGCTGTATTCTGCCGTTCCGGTTTTCCCGGCAGCCGTATACACCTGCCCGCTCAAAAGCATTCCTGTTCCTTCGTCCACCACTGCACGCATATAATCCTTCAACTTTGCGGCCTCGTCCGATGTCATAAGCTTCCGATAGCTCTTTGGGACATTTTTACTAATCTCGGTCCCAGTATGGTTCGTCACTTTCTCCACCAGATAAGGCTCCATCAATGTGCCGCCATTTGCAACGGCTGCTGTAATCAATGCCATATGATACGGACTGACAAGGGTGTTCCCCTGCCCCATGGCCGTCATCATAATCTCTGGTTCCTTCGTATCCTTATCCACTGAGAACGAACTTTTTGTGTAATTCATGGCACAAGGCAGTTTCTTATTAAAGAGCAAATCCTCCGCTGTATCCCGGTAAGAAGTACGGTCCAAAGACAATCCGATGTTTGCAAAAGATGCATTACAGGAATTTGCCAATGAACTCCTCAGATTCTCGGTTCCATGTACGATACTGTCAAAACAATGGATGGTTGTCTCACCATTCGTAATCTCGCCCGCACACTCATACATATAATTCTCATAATCCGTATGTTCCCGCATATATTCCAAGAGTGTTACCACTTTGAACGTAGACCCCGGTGCATAAGACCCCTGGGTGGCACGGTTCAGAAGCGGGCTGTTCTCTTCGTCCTCATTCAGATAATACCAATTCTCCTCAATCTGATTCGGATCATAGGATGGCTTAGACAGCATGACCAGAATTTTTCCGGTGGAAGCTTCCATCACCACAACTGCCCCTTTATTATCTCCTAATGCCTGATATGCCGCCTGCTGTAACCCTGCATCCAGGGTGGTCACCACCGTATCCCCCATATTTTTCTGATCTTGAAATTCGTTTTTCAGTTTTTCCAGAAAAAATGCATTGGAAGTTAAAAGCGAAAAGTTCTCTACCGATTCTAATCCTGTCTTGCCCAAATCTGCATGATTATATCCAATCACATGTGCAAAAACATCTCCATATGGATAATACCTGCTTTCAGAGCCATCCTCCGCAACATGTGTCTCTGCAAGAACATTTCCATTTCTATCGGCAAGATTTCCACGAATCACAACCTCTGCGAAATTATCCTGCCGTGCATTATAAGGGCTGTTCACAATATCCCTAGCCCTCACTGCACTGAAATAAACGATATATCCCATCAACACTAGAAAAAGAAACACAAAAAAATACGTAATCCTAGCGAATTCTTTGTTTTGGAACCTCTTCGAATTTGGATTTTTGTTTTGTTCGTTTCTTGTCTGTCGATCCTCTCTGCTCATGATTCAACGCTCTCTCTCTTCTTGACTCCTCCTGTCCTGCTCCCATCACTCTTGGCCCGCCCGGACCTGTACCGCCTCGTCGGCGTTCTTCCGAACCTGAACCTCTTCGAGTTCTATTGGGTGCACTGTCTCTCAGGTCTGTTTCGGCACGGTCTGTCCGAAATCTCCGCTGAGCTTCCTGCTCTGCCCGAGCGCGCCGTCTCTGGGCTGTTCTGGCCGCCATCTCTCTTTTCCGCTGGAGCATCTCTTCCTCGTCCTCACGCAGAATATAAAGTCCCTGTATAATTCCAATCATAATCATCGTACTTAAAATAGAACTTCCTCCATAGCTGACAAGAGGTAAGGTCACTCCTGTAGACGGAATAAACTTCGTCACCCCGCCGATTGTCAGAAACACCTGGAAAATATAACATGTTCCAAGTCCTAAGGCCACCAGTTTATAAAACCGGTTCCGGAGTTCCATGGCAATATTTAAAAACATGACATAGCAGCTTACACAAATTGCAATCAGGCAGAGTGCAAATATCACACCTAGTTCCTCTGCAATCGCAGAAAATATAAAGTCGGTCTCCGCTACAGGAATCATCTCCGGGCTTCCCTGACACAATCCCATTCCAAACCAACTTCCTGTACCAATGGCAAACAAAGACTGGGCCACCTGATATCCACCCTCACTATAGGATGCAAATGGGTCTTTCCATACCGATACACGCACCTTAATATGAGAAAACAGATGATATCCCAGCACAGCCGCCACACAGCCTGCCCCAAGTCCTGCCCCGGCATATAACGGCTGGCTTGTCGCAACATAAAGCATCACCAGGTACACGACAAACAAAATCAATGCCGCGCCTAAGTCTGTAGATGCCACTAGAACCAGAACATGTGCCGCAGCCACAGCCGTCGTAATCACCACATTTTTAAATTCCGTAGAATTCTTTAAACTAGCCGCCACAAAAAACACGAACAAAATCTTCACAAACTCTGACGGCTGAATACCAAATCCCCCTATGGTAAATCCAAGTTTTGCCCCGCCTGATGTAACAGCAAAAACCGCCACCAGCAAAAGTGCTCCAAATCCAACGGCTGCATAGATATACATCCAGTCCGCCAAAAATTTCATTTTTCGTATGAGCACCGGAACTATCAGGCCAAAAGCCGCACCTAACACAATAAAGATAAACTGCTTCACCGCACTATCATAGGACAGCCTTGTAATCATAATCAAACCTACACTTAACAGCATGCACATATTGTTTACGATCAGCCGGGATACATTCGGATAAAGCACCGAATATAGAAGGATGACCGCAAGCAGCAGTACGACCTGCACAGCATAGAAAAACAGCAGTTTCACTTCCTCTGTCTTCAGATACATAACTGCATAGGCCAGAAACTGCATCATAAACATCAGCACATTCTGCCGAACATACACACGCCTTTCCTCTTCCTCATAACTCTGTGCAAAAATAGAGAAGCATGAAAAGGTATAGGCAACCATCAAAAGGATGATTAAATATTTTGATAACTCTACAATAATATTAATCAAATTTTCACCTGCTTTTAAAATTTAAAATCTACCGTCTTTTATAGAACTCCTCTACGAAAATGACCGCGCGTAAAGTTTTCCATCTTCAGGCCATATCCATCCTCGTTTATAAAGATATGCCTGAACTCTTCGAGTACCTTACGTGTCGTCTGCCTGTCCTCCACTGAAAACTGAAGACGAAGCCGTAACGGGTGTATTTCCTCCAATGCTTTTCTCTCGTCAAACAAACATAGCGGAACCGAATTATAGATTATATTATAACAGTCCTTACACCGGTTTTCTACATAAAAATTGTTTTGATACCGATCTGTAAGAATCTGTATCCTCCTCTGCCCCTGACAGCCTTCCACAGTATTCATAATACATTGTGCACTGACCATCACCGGAAGATAACCATATACCACCATCTCCATATGCTCTGCCCCCAGCCTCAGGATTTCCTGCCGGTTCAGTTCAATCGGAACAGTAAACTCCTGAATCCCCTGCTTTTTCCAAAATGCTTTCGTGTGATGGTTCATTACATAAAAGTTTTGATCTAAAATCACCTTCTCATCAACTTTCCCTTGATTCCACACTTTTTCTTTCTTTTTATTCACAATAGATTTCCACAATCCATAGCTTTCATAATTCCGAAACAATATGCCATTCAAATGAACTGACGAACCATATTCCAACAGTTCTTCAAACCGGCCAATCGGAAGACTCCTGATGATATGCGGCATGGCAAGATACACTTCTGTTCCCATTCTCTGTATCTGTTGTATCTTATCGCCAAACTCCTTAAAAAAGCCCTCTCCCGATGAACATCCAAATATTACACTGTCAATATAAAGCCGTGATATCCCTGGAAATGCACGGATCTCTTCAAACTGTTCCATAGTTTCCACTAATATGGAAAAATCGATTCTTCCTGTCCTATTCTTCTCTGACAGTGTATTCACCGCCGTTGAGGACTGTTCCCTGCAGATAAAAGGACTATTGGACTGATTTGTTCTATGGAACTGTCCACAAATTCTCTGCCGCAGCATCTTCAAAGCGCTTCTGCGCAGCTCATTCATCTGCTGCATGGGCAGAAACACACCCTCCTCCAGTTCAATTTCCAGTTTTTCAAATACAAATTCCGTATTGCCGGTCTTTTCCATCTGTCTACGGACACGTGTTTCATCTAATGGACTTTTTTCTGCTTTTTCTACTAGTTTATCTGTGTATGCCTGCACGGATATCTCCCCCATACATACCGTAAGCATAGCAGGTTTTCCTGATGCAAGACTTAAAAATCCATAAATTTTCTCTTGTATTTTTCCTGAACACAACTCCTTCAAATCTGTAAGCAGCCTCTCATTTTTTGTCCGGTACAAAATACTATCTTTTTTTAGATACATCCCTTTTGGCAAAGAAATTTTCACGCTGTTGTTTTTTTTATAGTCCTTCCCAAATGTATAATTCCCTTGTGCCGGAAAAGAAAGCACATCTCCTTTGTGAATATGTGTCAGTGTATATCCCTCGACTTCTCTGCCCTTTTGTACAAGTACCTTCACGGCTGCTGTTCCGGCATGGTTTGGTCGGCTGACTGAAATCATGTTCCTCCCATTTCTCTGGTGATAATAGCCGGTATGAAAACCTCCCCGGTTATATAAATCCATCAGGTTCTCTCTATCCTTCTCGCTCACTGCAAAACGCTCTTTACCCACTTTCTGGTAAAGGTCTACATATTTCCTATACATGGATGTCACACCTGCAACATACTCCGGCTTCTTCATCCGTCCTTCAATCTTAAAAGAATCAATCCCTGCCTCAATCAGCTCCGGAATCAAATCCAATGTACAGATATCTTTTAAACTGAGCAGATATCCCTTCCTGCCGTCTATAGTATACGGCAGACGGCAGGGCTGTGCACACTGCCCGCGATTCCCGCTTCGTCCTCCGATCAAGCTGCTCATCAGACACTGTCCTGAATAGCAGTAGCAAAGAGCACCGTGGACAAAACATTCTATCTCCATTTCCGTTTCCTGCTTCATGTGACGTATTTCATCCAGTGACAGTTCTCTTGCCGGTACCACGCGGACAGCACCACATTCTTTTAAAAATCCTGCCCCTTCTGTACCTGTAATTGTCATCTGAGTACTGGCATGGATGTCCATCTTTGGAAACACACTCCTGATTTCCTCCAAAACTCCTATGTCCTGTACAATCACCGCATCTAGCCCGCCCTTGTAAAGAGGCTCCAAATAAGTATAAAGTACAGAGAATTCCTGATCCTTTACAAGAGTATTCACTGTGAGATAAAAACGAAGACCATGCAGATGTGCCTCGTCTATAGCCCTCAAAAGCTGCTCTTCGGTAAAATTCTTCGCATATGCGCGCGCACCAAAATAAGGACCGCCCGCATAGACTGCATCCGCCCCTGCCAGAATCGCTGCCCGGAAACTATCATAGGAGCCTGCCGGCGCCAAAATTTCCACGCATTGCCTGCTATTCTTTTTTGTTCCCCCTCTGCCACGACATCTATTGTCCTGTCCCAAAATCATGAATACTCCTTAAATGAATACCTCCAAACCGAAAGTCTGATGACCTGCATACACATGAATGCCATTCCCTGCATTGCAGAAAAACTGCCGCCAGGCAGCTTTTCTACATACGTTCCTGATAATGCACCCGGCATGCCTTCGCAAAAATCACTTCCTGCGGTTTTTCATCTCAGTTTCCAGTTTCACAATCTGCATCTGCAGATCATTATTCTCTTCCTTCATCTTGGCAAGTTCCTTTTCTGCATTCTCAAGCTTAATCTGAACAGATATCAATTCGTGCTTCAGGTCATACATCTCCTTGTCTTTCAGTTCAATATCGCTTTCCAGAGAATCCCCCTGCTTCTTCGCCTTAAAATAATCGTCTGCGATATTCAGAGCAAGGAGTACGTTGCGGGTATCCGCACTCTGCTTGCGGTAACCCTCACTATTCGCACATTCTGTAATCTTATGGTTCAGATACGAAGATACCTTTTGCAGATATTCTTCACCTTCAAATCCGCTTAAAGTATAAACTTTCCCTCCAATCAGTACTTCTGTAAAATGCTTTGCTGAACTCATAGCTTTCTCTCCTTGCGTTTATTAATGTTATTATAAACTATCCGACAGCAAAAACCAACTATTTTTTCAAGGAATTACCATATCTTTCCTTATATGATTATAATTCATAAGCAAATCAGACACGGATTGTAACATATTAAAATCAAAAACTCTGCTATGATACTTCTCCGTCTGCGGATATCCCTAAATGAGCGTATGCCAACTCCGTCACCACCCGCCCTCTGGGAGTCCGCTGAATAAACCCATTTTTCAAAAGATACGGCTCATATACATCCTCCAATGTCCCTGCGTCCTCTGAAATAGATGCTGCCAGAGTATCCAGTCCCACCGGACCACCCTGAAAGCGCTCAATCATAGTCAGCAAAATATTGCGGTCAATACGGTCTAATCCATACTTATCTACATCCAGGAGATCCAGTGCATAATCTGCCACAGACTGTGTGATCACACCATCATATTTCACTTGTGCAAAATCACGCACCCTCTTTAACAACCGGTTGGCAAGCCGTGGAGTTCCCCTCGAACGTTTTGCAAGCTCTCTTGCCCCTCTTTCTTCAATGTCAACCTCTAACACCCGAGCGGAACGAAGGATTATTGTCGTCAGCTCCTCTTCCGTATAGAACTCCAGATGATGAATGACTCCAAACCGGTCTCTGAGCGGAGCAGTCAGCATTCCTGCACGGGTTGTAGCTCCAACCAGAGTAAATTTAGGCAGATCCAAACGGATGGAACGGGCTGTGGCTCCTTTTCCTATCAAGATATCAATCGCATAATCCTCCATTGCAGGATATAACACCTCTTCTACCTGCCGATTCAATCGGTGTATTTCATCCACAAATAAGATATCATTCTCCTGAAGATTATTCAAAATGGCTGCCATCTCTCCCGGCTTCTCAATAGCCGGACCAGATGTAATTTTAATATTCACACCCATCTCATTAGCAATAATTCCTGCCAGAGTAGTCTTGCCCAGTCCGGGCGGCCCGTAAAAGAGCACATGATCCAAAGCGTCCCCACGCTCCTTAGCTGCGCTGATATAAATGCTCAAAGTCTGCTTTGCTTTTTCCTGTCCAATATAGTCTTTTAGAAGCTGAGGCCGAAGGTGATTTTCTATCTTGATATCCTCTTCCAAATTCTCTGTTGTAATAATTCTCTTTCCCATATCATTCCCCTAATCCCCTAAGGAGCTATTATGGAAATAACTTAGTGATTAAATTATTTTCCTACAGTTCCTATATAATTAAAAATTTTTCAATGCTTCTTTCAGCACTTCTTCTACCGTAGCATTTTCCAGTTTTACTTTTTTTACTGCCTTTAAACTCTCTGTACTTCCATATCCCAAAGCAACCAACGCTTGAACCGCCTCTGACTGAACGCTTCCGGCAAGTTTCTCTGCCGGAACTGCTGAATCTTCTTCTCCTGCATGATGCAGCATATCCTCAAGGTCTAACTTGTCCTTTAATTCAATAATCAATTTTTCCGCCGTTTTCTTTCCAATCCCCGGAGTAGCCGATATAGCTTTCACATCCCCTGAGAGTACGGCAAAACGCAAATCATCTGCAGAAAGATGGGAGAGAATCCCTAACCCTCCTTTGGGTCCAATCCCGCTGACTCCAATCAGCAGCTTAAATACCGCTAGATCATCCCGCGTAAGAAAGCCAAATAACTGCATGGCATCCTCCCGGACATTCAGATATGTATGAATCTTTACTTCATTTCCGGTCTGCGGCAGCAGCCCCAGAGCCCGCTCCGGCATATATATTCCATAACCAATACCATGAACATCGACCACTGCTTTATCCTTCTCAATTGCCGCCAGATTTCCTCTGATATATGAAATCATATGTACAACTCCCCTCTTATTTTCATGATAGACCCTCTTAATCTTTCCTTGTACCTGCGTATTCTGTTAACTGCACACAGATCAACATACCGTACTAACCGCTATATATTCTTCAAACGCTTCAACACTTCATTTGCCACAATCCCAATCAGCAGCCCTGTGACAAGTCCCGATATCAGAAGAATCGGAAAATAATATCCTACCCGATAGGTTTCCACAGCAGCCATTGCTACAAGAAGCTGTCCCATATTGTGTGTCACCCCTCCGGCCGCACTGACTCCCATCAGACTGAAAGTCTCTGTCTTCTTTAGTAAGTTCATTACAAAGAGACTGAAAATGCCTCCTGCAAGGCTGTAAAAAATGCTGAATAGATTTCCAAACAAAAAACCAGACAAAACAATTCTCACAACAGATAATAAAAGAGCCTCTTTTGCATTCCGTTTATACAGAAGAATCACTGTCATCAGATTTGCAAGTCCAAGCTTGATTCCCGGAATTCCGAATGAAAATGGAATCAATGTCTCTATATAGCTGAAAATCAAAGCTAACGCTGTAAACACACCAAAATATGCTGCCTTGTCTTTCAAATGAAAACCTCCCGAATATCCCACTCATGCCCCAAGCGGCTGTATGTATAAATGGAATGAACTATACATCCAACTTTCTCCATCGCAATACTATGCTGAATATACGGATATTTTGCAACCGCATCCACATCCCTCTCCATACCGCCTGCAATAGAGACTACCACTTTATTAGGCAGGCAGATTATGCTCTCGCCTTCCCGCGCAATCGCCTTCTGGTGCACACACAATTTATCCGGACAGTCGGCCCAGATCATATCCGCTTGTCCGCCTTCAATGAGCAGCCGGTTTGTTCCCTCTATTTCAACTATGCAGTCTTCTGAGAGCGGCCAAGAGCCATATTCTTCACCATCCATACTAACCACTACCAAACCTGCATCCTGCTGCGGCCGAAAAAAATGTATCCCCAGCCCAGCCATTGCCAAAATAAGGACTACTGCAATCAATATCCAATCATTTTTTCTCATACTTCTCCCATTCAAAAAATATTGTTTTCATAATATATGTATCTAAAAAGCTGTACCTAAACCATATATTCTATATTTGTATCCAAAGATTTACTTTGAATATAATATCACATACATTTCAAGAATGCAACCAAATATTCGAATATTTGTTCGTTCTTTCTTCCTGCTCATATTTTGATTGTATTTTTTCCTCTAAATAGATATAATGTTTTTTGGATAGAAAATGAATTTTACGTTATTATAGTCCTTGCAGTATAGAAAGGAAACATTCATGAAAAAAACAGCTTCACTTTTTATAGTTATCTTACTCATTGTATCACTTATCTCTTGTTCTTCTCCTCAAAAAAATGAAAAACTAACTGTTACAGGCATCTACTTTGACACCATTGTACGAATTGAAGTATGGGGAGCCAAAGTTTCTACACTGGAACAATGTAAAGAAATATGCAAAGACTACGAAAATCTACTCAGCAATAAAATAGAAACAAGTGAAATATCGAAAATAAATACTTCCGCGGGAACTCCTGTCAAAGTTTCTGCAGAAACATTAGAATTAATTTCCAGAGGAATTGATTACTGCAATTTATCCGGCGGGAAATTTGACATCACGATTGCGCCTTTAAGTGACCTCTGGAATTTTACGGATAATCCAGAAAAAATCATTCCCGAAGAGTCAGAAATTGAGGAGGCCCGTTCTCATGTGAACTATAAAAACATCGAAATAAATAAAGACTCCAGTACAGTGACCCTGCATGACCCACAGGCTAAAATAGATCTGGGTGGTATTGCAAAAGGGTATATCGCCGACCAATTAAAAGCTTATTTGAAAAACGAAGGAGTAGAACATGCTTTAATCAATCTTGGTGGAAATGTGCTTACCTTAGGCGGAACTTACGATGATAAGCCATTTCGTATCGGCATCCAGAAGCCATTTGATGAAAAAAATTCCTCGATTGATATTGTGGAGATTGAAGACCGCTCGGTAGTTTCTTCCGGCACTTATCAAAGATATTTTGAAAAAGACGGAACAATCTACCACCACATCCTGAATCCGGAAACAGGTTATCCTTATAGCAATAATCTGCTCCAAGCGACCATCATCTCTGAGCATTCTATAGATGGAGATGCACTTAGCACCTGCTGTTTTGCACTGGGTCTAAAAGACGGCAGCGCACTCATTGAACGTCTAGATAATATACAGGCAATTTTTGTGACAGAGGACTATCAATTGCACTATGTCGGTTTTGAAAACTAAAGTATCATAAAAGGAGGCGCATAAACTACATGCTCCTCCTTTTGAACTCTATCCCCTTTTATGACACCGGTATCTGTCTCGGTGTAATAATCTTACGTGGACATTTCTCCGCGCAGACACCACAGTTCGTACATTTTTCTGCGTCAATATGCGCCAGGAAGTTGGTAACCTTGATTGCCCCCGCCTCACAGTTGCGCTCGCACAATTTACATCCGATACATCCCACAAGACAAACATCCATCAAGGCTTTTCCTTTCTCGTTGGAATTACACTGTACGAATGTCTTCTGGTCATATGGCACCAACTCGATCAGCTTCTTCGGACATGCTGCGATACATTTTCCACAGGCTTTACATTTTTCTTTGTCCACCACTGCGATTCCATCTACGATATGGATTGCATCAAACGGGCATGCTTTCACACAGGAACCATACCCAAGGCAGCCATAGTCACAGCCCTTAGGACCTGTATCCTGCATCATATTCACCATCGCACAATCCTGAATCCCGTAATATTCATATTCGTCCTGTGCCTTTTCGCAAGTTCCTCCACATTTTACAAATGCAGTCTGACGCACCTGATCACCGGCCGCCTGACCCATAATATCGCCGATTTTTGCGGCAACCGGAGCACCGCCTACCGGACATGCACCGACTTCTGCCTCTCCCTTTACAATAGCTGCCGCTAAACCTGAACAACCTGCATAGCCACAGCCGCCGCAGTTATTTCCCGGAAGGACACCAAGAATCGCCTCTTCACGTTCGTCTACTTCCACTGCAAATGCCTTGCCAGAGATTCCAAGAAATACACCGATCAACAAACCGGTTCCTCCAACAATCACAGCAGCCAGCAGAATTCCTGTTATGCTCATGCTTCTTTTCCCTCCTTAAATCAATCCGGAAAATCCAAAGAATGCAATCGCCATCAGACCGGAGGTTACCAGCACAATGGGAGTTCCCTGAAATGATTCCGTTATATCATTGTATTCGATTTTTTCCCGGATTCCAGCCATCAATACAATTGCAACTGTGAATCCCACTGCCGTACCAATGCCATACACAAGTCCTTCCAGAATGCTGTAGGATTTCTGTACATTCGTCAAAGCAACACCAAGTACCGCACAGTTCGTTGTAATCAGCGGAAGATACACGCCTAATGCATTATAAAGCGGCGGCATTGCTTTCTTTAAAAACATTTCCACAAACTGCACCAGGGCTGCAATCACAAGAATGAACACGATTGTCTGCAGGTATTCCAGATGAGTCGGCACCAAAATTCCTTTATAGATGATACTTGTTACAAGGGAGGCAATCGTAATAACAAAGATAACCGCCCCGCCCATGCCGCCTGCTGTCTTTACATTTTTGGAAACACCAAGGAATGGACAGATTCCCAGGAATTGACTGAGCACGACATTATTTACAAATGCGGAAGCAACCGCAATCAATAATAATTCTTTCATATTCTATCCCCTCCTACTCTGCTTTTCCTGCATCTGCTTTCGATTCAGAAGTAGCTGCTCCACAGACCGCCTTCTTGCCACAGGATGCACAATCTGTACCACAACCAATAAGTTCTGCTCTTGGGTCACCCTTTGCCTGCGCTTTTTTCTTTGCCTTATTCTGCAAAGCCGTCAGTCCTGCAAGTACAAAGAAAGCTCCGGGTGCAAGGACAAAAATGGTAATTGGTTCATAGGCAGAAGGCAGAATCTGAATGTTAAATGCCTTTCCGGAACCGAGCACTTCACGTACAATACCGATTGCTGTCAGACCTACCGTAAATCCAAGTCCCATACCAATCCCGTCAAAGATAGACGGCAGCACAGGATTTTTGGAAGCATAGCTCTCTGCTCTTCCTAAAATAATACAGTTTACTACGATCAATGGTATATAGAGTCCCAGTGATGCATACAGACTAGGTACAAATCCTTGTAACAAGAACTGAACAATCGTTACAAAAGATGCAACTACAACAATAAACGCCGGGATACGCACAGAATCCGGTATGATTTTGCGCAGCATGGAAATCAGCATATTGGATAACACCAAAACGACTGTTGTAGAAAGTCCCATACCGATTCCATTGATTGCAGACGTGGTAACAGCAAGAGTCGGACACATTCCCAGCATCAAAACGAAGGTAGGGTTTTCCTGGATCAGGCCATTATAGAGCCTCTCTGTATATTTATTCATTGAGCACTACCTCCTAACACATTCTGAAAATAAACCAACGCGGAATCCACCGCATTTGTCACGGCATTGGTGGTGATCGTCGCACCGCTGAGCGCATCAATCATATCATCCCCGTCTTCTCCGCTTTTTGTGTAAGTGAATTTCTCCACTTGTTTATCCTTAAACTGGTCTTTGAACTCCGCTTCTGTCGCCTTCATTCCCAAACCAGCCGTCTCGCTGATGGAAAGCATCTCGATTCCTTTTACCGTACCGTCAGACAGAATTCCTACTGAAATCTGGATATCTCCACCATACCCTTCGTGGGAAGTAACTGTAATTACATAACCCATGGTCTCACCGGAAGCATCAACTGCCGTTGCAACCTCTGTAATATCATCCCCGGTGTATCCCGCTCCTGTTAATACTGTGACAGCACTCGACGCATCAAAGGAATCATCCACTGTAAACTCTGCCGCATCTGCAAGCACGGTTCTATAAGCCTCCTGTTTTGCGTCTTCCTGTGCCTGTGCAATCGGCGCCTTTGTAATATCATAAACCAACCCCAGAAGGCAGCCGGCAACTACAGTAATCGCTGCCAGAATAGCAGTATTCTTTACTATTTTATTCATTATTTTTCTCCTCCTTTACCAAATGGTTTTGGAAGAGTAACCTTTTCAATCAATGGAACCAAAAGGTTACTGATAATAATCGCATAGGATACTCCCTCCGCAGAGCCGCCAAACAGACGGAACAGCCCGGTCAATACTCCAAGGCAGATTCCATATACGATCTGCCCTCCCTTTGTAATCGGAGAGGTGACATAATCGGTTGCCATAAACCACGCCCCAAGCATCAAGCCGCCTCCGCAAAGATGCGCGGTGATGTACTGTGGATCGAATCCGTGGCCGCCAAAAAGTACAATAAAAATCACAAACGACAAAAGATATGTACCCGGAATTCTAAGATCTATAATCCCCATAAGGAGCAGGAACATAGCTCCAATCATAATAGCCAGCACGGAGGTCTCACCAATTGTTCCGCGGATAGTTCCTACCAGCATTTCCATAGAATTTACGGTTTCTCCTGCCTTTAATTCAGCAAGCGGAGTTGCTCCGGTCACACCATCATATACAAAATAGGTCATTCTCCCGGTAAAAGAAATCAGAAGAAAACACCTGGCTCCCAATGCAGGGTTCATAAAATTCTGGCCCAAGCCGCCGAATAACTGTTTTACGACCAAAATTGCAAATACAGACCCCAATGCTCCCATCCAGAGCGGCAATGTAGGCGGCAGATTCAGAGCTAAAAGCAGTCCTGTAACCACAGCACTGAAATCCTTGATCGTAATTGGTTTTTTCATCAATTTTTCATAAAGATATTCTGTCAGCACTGCCACACCTGTAGTAACTACAACAAGCAGCCATGCATTTTCATGCCGGAAATTATAGATTCCAAAGAAAGTAGCAGGCAACAGTGCGATCACTACCATCAGCATGATATTGCTGGTTGTCACCTTATCCCGAATATGCGGGGAGGATGATACATTTAATTTTCCATTCACTGTTCGTTCACCTCTCTATTTCTTCTTTTTATTTGCCAGGGCAGTCTTTCTCATGGAACCGATTGCCTGCTTCAATGAGCGCTTAGCCGGACAGACATAGCTGCAGGATCCGCACTCTACACATTCCAACCCATTCTGCGCAACAAAAGTTTCCTCGTCGTGGCGCTCCGCATAGTCTGCAAGTCTGGACGGAATGATCCGGCTCGGACATACTTCCACGCAGCGGCCGCAATTGATACATGGGGTAGAGAATGACTTTGCCACAATATCCTCCTGGAATGCTAAAATTGCGGAAGAAGTCTTTGTCACCGGAGTATCCAATGTAATCATCGCAAATCCCATCATTGGCCCGCCAGAAATCACTTTCTCAGGTTCTTTTTTGAATCCACCTGCGGCCTCAATCAGCTCGTTATGGTTCGTTCCCAGCAATACCTTGAAGTTCCCCGGTTTCTCAACAGCATCCCCGCTGACAGTAACAATTCTCTCCATCAACGGCTTTCCATTAATTACTGCATTATGGATACTGATCAAAGTCTCCACATTATCCACAATACAGCCCGCATCTGCCGGAAGCATACTGGAATTGATAGCCCGCTTTGTCAATGCATAAATCAGCTGACGCTCTGCTCCCTGAGGATATTTCGTCTGCAGTGCACAGACCTTCATGCGCGGTTCGTCCTTAATCGCTTCCTGGAGTTTTTCAATACAATCCTTCTTGTTATCTTCTACACCAAAAATCCCCTGAGCATGTTCAAACATGGAAAGTACTACTCGCATACCACTGACCAGCTCATCCGTATTCTCCAGCATCCTTCTGTAATCAGCAGTGATATAAGGCTCACACTCCGCACAGTTTGCAATGATATAGTCAATCTTCTCTGGTTCCTTTGGCGAGAGCTTCACACGGGTAGGAAATCCAGCTCCTCCCATACCAACGATGCCGGCCTCTCCAATCTGTTTGAGAATTTCGTCCTTTGACAATTCGGCCAAAGGCTTCACTGGTTCATATTCCACCTCCTGGTATTCCCCGTCATTCTCAATGACAATACAGTCCACATTACTGCCAGTCGGATTGAAATGCTTTTCCAATGCCTTCACTGTCCCTGACACAGCAGAGTATACAGGCGCAGAAACAAACCCGCCTGCATCTGCAATCTTCTGGCCTTTTAACACATGGTCGCCCTTTTTCACCGCCGCAATTGCAGGCGCACCGATATGTTGGGAAAGCGGATACACCAAATTACCCTTTGGCAGCACTTCTGTGATTGGCTGATCTTTTGCCAGACTCTTGCCGTCATTCGGATGGATTCCACCTTTAAAAGTTAAAAGTCCCATTCTTTTGTCCTTCCTTTCTTCTTTTCACATAGAACTATTTTACAGTATTTTGTATACAAAATCCAGTCAAATCCAGGAATTTCTTGTATATTTCAAGAAACATCTTGTTCCTTTTTTAACAATCCTTATAAATTTCAAGACAATTTTTGGTAATTCCGCACAAATACAAAAACTGGACGAAAACTTCTTGTCTCCGCCCAGTCATTTCTCTCTTATACTCAAATATTATCTCTACTGCACATCTCCTGCTGGCTCAGCCATCTCAAGAGCTTTCATACTCAGGCTGATCTTCTTTTCTGCTTCATTAAGATCTACAATCTTAGCCTGAATCTCCTGTCCGATGGAAAGAACATCTGACGGCTTATCAACATGTGCTCTGGAAATCTGAGACACATGAAGCAGTGCATCTACTCCTGGTGCCAATTCAACAAACGCACCAAAATCTGTCATACGTGCTACTTTTCCGGTAATCACGGAACCTGCCGCAAAATCTTCAGAAGCATGTGCCCATGGATTCGTTTCAGGGAACTTCAAACTGAGGGCAACCTTGGTATCATTGATATCCTTTACAAGTACTTTCAGATTATCTCCAACCTTAAATACTTTCTTTGGATTTTCAACTCTGCCCCAAGACATCTCAGAGATATGAAGCAGTCCGTCGACACCGCCCAAATCAACGAATGCGCCAAAATCTGTCACATTCTTTACAACACCTTCGATGGTATCGCCGACCTGCAGGCGCGCAAACAATTCTCTCTGCTTCTCTGCACGTTCTGCTACAAGCAATTGCCTTCTGTCACCGATTACACGATTCCTTCTTGGATTAAATTCGCTGATTACAAATTCAATCTCTTTACCGTCATATTTGCTCAAATCCTTCTCATAAGAATCTGATACAAGGCTTGCCGGAATAAATACGCGGACACCTTCTACCTCTGCGCATAATCCTCCGCCAAGAATCTGGGTAACTGTTGCCTTTAATACTTCTTTATTCTCAAAAGCTTCTTTCAGCCTCTCATTGCTCTTTTCAGCCGCTAGCCGCTTATATGTCAACAGCACCTGTCCCTCACCGTCATTCACCTTCAGCACTTTCACCGTCATAGCGTCTCCTGCTGAGACAACAGTGGTTAAATCAAGAGAAGAGTCGTTGGAATATTCACTCTTTGTAATAATACCATCTGCCTTATATCCGATATTAAGGATAATCTCATCCGGCTTTACATCAATTACAGTTCCTTCTACAACCTCTCCGTTGTGGATTGTTTTGAATGACTCGTCTAACATTTGTTCAAAAGATAATTCTGACATTTTTTGAACCTCCTCAATTATATTGTTGGGCGTGGATGCCCCTGCTGTAATACCTA